>JAGVEJ010000209.1 GCA_020058225.1 Candidatus Zixiibacteriota bacterium
GCATATCGCACGACCGGAATCGGCATCATCTCCAAATCGTCCACATGGACTCCCGCGGCCAAAAAACCGCTGATTAAGCCGCGTTTCAGCAATCGCGAGACATCTGAGGCATCACGGCTGGTAACCACCGTTTTTCCCGGCCCGAGAAAGGCCCCAAAGGCGGCTCCCAGTTTGACGGTCATTTCCGGCGTTAATTCAGTTAAGGCCAAACCGGTCACCTTGGAATGAGTGAAAAGCTCCCGATTCCATTTATCGCCCCAAACCAACGATGAGGATAAAATGGCGCCTTCATCAACCGACTTTCCCGGCCAGATTTTGCAATTGGCCTTGACTGTAGCCCCAGAGCCGATAAGGCAATCATCAGATACAATTACATTGTCAAGAAGAACGACATTTTCTCCAATACGGGAGCGGGCGCATACAATCGCCCTTTCGATTTCCGACTCTGACCCGATAGATACATCTGACCAGAGGACAGAATTGGTTATCTCGCAATTTTCGCCAATCCGGCTTCTCGGGCCAATAACAGAACTGTTGAGCTCGGCTCCATCGCCGATTATGGCGCCATTTCCAATCACAATTGTGCCGCTTACTTTCATATTTTGTCCCAAATGAGCGCCTTTGCCGACAAATGCGGTACCGTCGCCGATATTTATCTTCTCCATGCCAAGGTCGAGATTTATTTTGCCCGCCAGCAAATCATCATGAGCTAACGCATATTCATCAACATTGCCGACATCTTTCCAATACCCATCTGCAATCAATCCATAAAGCCCCATCTTTTTGGAGAGCATTAACGGATACAGGTTTTGCGAAAAATCAAAATTTGTTTTGGGCGGGATTAAACGGACAGCGTGAGGCTCCAAAATGTATATGCCGGTATTGATAGTATCGGAAAACATTTCGCCCCATGATGGTTTCTCCAAAAATCTGACTATTTTTCCGTTATCATCGGTAATTACAATTCCATAAGGAAGCGGATTTTCAACCCGGGTGAGAAGTATGGTGGCATCCGATTTTTTTTGATAATGCCATTCCACTGCTTGACTCAGATTAAAATCCGTAAGCAGGTCGCCCGATATGACCAATACGGTCTCATCAAGAAAAGTATCGGCAAATCTTACCGCTCCGGCTGTGCCGTAGTCTTCGGTCGGCTGAAGATATTCCATTTTGACCCCATATTTGCGGCCATCTTTGAAATATCCCTTTATATCTTCTGCTTGAAAATACAATAGAGCAATTAAATCGTCGAATCCATTCTTTTTAAGGAGATTCACCACATGTTCCATCATCGGGATATTTCCAATGGGAACCATCGGCTTGGGGATATTAACGGTAAGAGGTCTTAAGCGAGTTCCAAACCCCCCGGCCATGATAATCGCCTTCATATAACAACTCCTGAGTATTAGCTCTTATTTGAATTATCCGGCGGTTAGACCGGCATTTTGCAACCATTTTAATATATCGAAAAAATTCTGATATTCAATAGCGCTGAATCCATTAATATGACAATAATTTAGAAGGTCGCCGCGAGCGAATATTATATCCGATTCCGGCAGGGCGCAAATATCAGATAACCCATCTCCCACATATAAAATTTGCGATTGAGTTCTCTCTATATTGTGCTTCAGAATGAATTCTTTTATGCGCTCGCCTTTGCATGAGCCGCAACGTTCACAGCCATTATTGTCGTATGGAAATTCAAACCGCAGACCGCCATTTTCCAAATACCCCCGATTGGAAAAAGACGGAATCGGCAGATTATATTTCCTTAAAATATGCTCGATATACAAATCAAGCCCATCGGATAAAATAATAAATGGGACATTTTTCTTTTGTGCGAGAGCATATAATTCAATGGCTCCGGGAGATAATTCAAACCCCTCCAGAAAAGAATAAAATTCAGTAGGCGACACGCTCACCAACTCCGCTTCTTTCAAGAGGCATTCGCGCGATGTTATCAGCCCCTTTTTCCAATCATCGACAAGAGGGATATTCCGACCGTTGGAAAAATGAGTAAAGATACGATTTCCTATGTCTTTTGCCGTGAAAGTCCCATCAAAATCAGAAAAGATTATTAGTTTCTTCATCATGTTAAAACAGTTTTAGTATTGCCGTTAATCCGATTACCAATATAATCATTAATGCAAGAATGCTGAATTTTTGTTCATTCTTATCCTTAAAATATTTGCTGAGCCAGAGAAGTCTAATCGGCCCGGTGAGTATTAAGGTCCAGATGGCAATATGGCAAAAATAAATGCCAATCCCTCTATTTAAAAGATAAGCTCCAATGGCCAGTAAAAAAACGATAACGACCACTAGTATCAGCGCCTTCTGAAGCTTCACAAGTCCTGTCATATCTAATCCTGATTCCGCCAATCCTTCACACTGCGCCATGCCATATCATTTTTACCGCCAAATAAATCAATAAAAGCGAGAATGCCGCCTTGGAATATCCCGATTTAGTCCGTATTCCCAATTTGCTTCCCAGCCAACCGCCCGCCATTGTTCCGAGCATAATCGGACCGGCACATTCAACGCTCAGCGTGCCATGCACCAAATAAACAATAGACCCGGCTGTCGCAATTATTCCGATGGTGAAGGCGGAAGTCCCTTTGGCCAGATCCAGGGGATAATCGAAAATTAAATATAAGGCCGGAATAATCAGCACTCCCCCACCCACGCCCAGCAAACTGGAGATAATCCCCGACAGAATGGCAATCGAGGCAATTTTGATCACACCGATTTCCTCAAGACCACGTTGCCTAATGCTTTTTTTTTCACTCTTGGTCAATATTGCAATCGTAGTATAGACCAGCAGTATGGCAAAGGCAACCTGAATGACACGCGGGGAGATATAGTAACCAATAATGCTTCCCGCTACGGCCCCGATTGATGCATATATTGACAGCATTATCACCATTTTAATATCAACCATTCCGCCCTGAAGATATTCAGTCGATGAAGTCAACGAATTGGCCATGATTGTGGCTAAAGACAAGGCTACAGCATGATGAATCGGCATTTGGAAAACAATCGTCAGGAAAGGGACAAGAACAACTCCGCCTCCAATTCCCAAAAAACCGCCCACCAATCCGGCCGCTATAGCGCCTGATAATATTAGAAATATATTCAATCTATTTTCTCTTGGGACAATATCTTTTCGGCCAGTGCAATATCTTTTCGATAGGGGATTATCGCCTTTTGATACGCCGAACCGGGGCCATATTGTATCTCCATGGCAATTTGATAAATCCTTTGAAGAATGTATTCATGGTTTTGAGCAAACCGAGCGCTATCATTGGCGTGCGAAATCTGTTGAAGTTTATTTATCGACTCAAGAGTCTTTTGCGAATAATTTTCCAAAGCGGCTATAACCATCAAATCGTGCAGTTCGTCGCTTAAATCAGATTCAAAACGGAAATTTTTTTCTTTGGCATAAATGAGAAAATCATCAAACCATTTTGATGATATCATCATTTGATTGGAGTCAGCGGCGATTTCATTTCGGTGCAAGATAGCGAAATCTCTCAGGATTGATGAATTCTCAAGGCTGAGTAAAAATGGTTCATTATCGGGAAATTCAATATAATAATCCGGCGGTATGCCAACCGCGTTGTCAATATCTTCAGAATTAGGGTCATTCAGAAATATATTCCCCTCAAAATAGTAGCGCGCTATTGTCAATCGCATTCCGGAACCATCCATAAGCTCATCCAATTCCTGAACCAATCCCTTGCCAAAGGTGGTATCGCCGACAATAATTCCTCGATGCGAATACTTCATGGCGCCGGCAAATATCTCCGATGCTGATGCCGAACCGCGATCGACAATCACTGCCAAAGGAAGACCGTTGGTTATATCACTATCGGTTGAATAAAGCTCTGAACGCCGCCAGCGAGATTTCCCTTTGACGCCCACTATCAGGCGCCCGCTATCCAGAAACAGGTCCGATACCGATATTGCTTCGCTGAGAAGCCCACCGGGGTTGCCCCGTAAATCAATCAATACGCCTTTAATAGTATGCCTATTATTTATATATAAAGAGTCAAAGGCGGCCAGTATTTCATCGGTAACTCCCGCCTCAAAATCCAAAACCCGAAGATATAAATATTTGCCTGAGGTAATTCCGGCATAAGCCAGATGAACCAATTTTAATTTTTGTCGGGTTAATTCAAATGTAATAGTATCACTTAGATTATTTCTGACAATTCCTACTTCAACGACCGACCCTTCCTGTCCCCGCAGATAATTTGTTGCCCGCAATGGATTCATCCCCTCAACACTGACATTATCCGCCTTTATGATAACATCGCCGGTTTTAATTCCGGCCACGCCGGCTGGACCATCCTCACGAACCGACATCACCATTAATCCATGCTCGTGTCCTACTACCGTTATCCCGATACCGCCGTAACTGCCGGTAAACTCCTCATAAGCCCTATTCAACTCCTCTTTATCAAGATAACCGGAATATCTGTCGAGTTCGGCAATCATGGCCTCGCGAGCCAGAGAAAGCAATTTCTTGTCATTATATGACTCAGGATAAAGCTCTCTTATCAAAGACAAAGAAGCGGTTATTCGCAAAGGGTAATATAGATTTTTATCCGATAGAATAAAAATAGTAGATGCCAATAAAATAATCGCAATTGAGATAAAGAGCCCAATTGCCCAGAGGATAGTACCCTTTGGTGTGATTGCAGAAATATTTTCTATTTGATTCTCAATTTTTTCTTGAGACAATTGACTACCTCATAAAATATTTTATTGGCGGCTTGGCGGCCATCAAGGACAATCACTCTTCCTTTATTTTTACGGGCAATTTCCAGAAATCCATGGCGCACCCTGTTAAAAAAAGCCATGGGTTCGGATTCCAAACGATCCATAACCTTCTTCCGGCGGGTAAGCGAAGTCTTATAATCTATATCCACCAAAAAAGTGACGAACGGAATGGCCTTGCCAACTGCAAATCGGTTTAATTGATTGATAAGCTTTATATCAAGACCTCGCCCATATCCTTGATAGGCGGTTGTGGAATCGTAATAACGGTCGCATAAGACAATTCTGCCTTTTTCGAGAGCAGGTGTAATGATTGTCTTTACCAATTCGGTCCGAGCCGCCAGATAAAGCAGCAACTCCGACGCAGGGTCTATTTTCCCTTTCGTATGTAGCAGAATTTTCCTAATTTCCTCAGAAATAGGAGTTGAACCGGGTTCACGAAGGACAAGAATATCATACCCCAATTGGCGCAGATATTGTTCCGTTATTTGTAATTGGGTCGTTTTCCCCGACCCATCAATCCCCTCGAAGGTGATTAGAACTCCTTTAGTTTTCATACACAATTATAGAGCTTACTCCGTTACCACAAATTTGGTAATTGAAAATAAATAATAATTATATGCCTTTAATCTCCGATGTACAACTTGGACAGCGGGTTGCCTTAATAGCAATGACCGAAAAGCAATGTGGACATTCTTTTGTTGTGGGCACAGCCGCCGCCGGTTCGGAGGCGCGTTTCATGCGATTCATCTGACGAATTATTAAAAACAGTACAAAGGCGACAATAATAAAATCAATGATGCTGTTCACAAATAGCCCATAATTAATTGTTGGCGCTCCGGCCGCCTTGGCCTCGGCCAATGATGCATACTGTACACCAGACAGGTTGACAAAGAGACTGCTGAAATCCATTTTCCCCAAAAGCAGACCTATTGGGGGCATAATAACATCGCTCACCACCGAGGAAACAATCTTGCCGAAGGCGGCGCCGATGATGATACCGACGGCCATATCGACCACATTTCCCCGCATGGCAAATTCTTTGAATTCTTTGAACATATACGCCTCCTAATTTGTTAATGCGAAAAATCCCGATTTCAATCGGGATAGGATTCCCAAGAAATGCCAATCACTCAAAGAACACCGCAGTCCCGCTGACAGAAACCATCATCATTCCACCGTGAGTCATATTGATAGTCTCATAATCGATATCAACCCCAACAATAGCATTGGCGCCAAGATTTTTGGCTTCTTGTGTTATTTCCTGCAACGCAATATCCTTGGCCTTGCGAAGCTCCTGCTCATAAGCCTGCGAGCGACCACCGACTATATCGCGGATTCCGGCGAAGAAATCTTTGAAAATATTGGCGCCCAAAATCGCCTCGCCGGTAACAAGTCCAAGGTATTTTACAATTCTCTTCCCTTCGATGTTTGGCGTAGTCAATATCAACATTTCCCAGCTCCTTTTAATCAGGGTTTATTTTTATCATTAATTTACGATTTTGAGTTAATACTTTTCAAGCATAAAGATGGCTCTTTCGATTGGCTTTGCCGATTTCGAAATTACAATTGGAAAACCCCAGACAGCACAAAAATAAATTCCAATATCACAGGGTTTGCGTGCCTATGACGGAGCCTTGGGATACGAGCAAACCGCCCCAACTAATTTTCTATTCTATATTCTGGTCACCCTTTTTATCGCCACAACCATCGGAGGAATTATTATAAATTGAAGCGCTATCCCGGGTAAACCGGCAACCACCGCTCCGCCAGCCGCGAAGAATTCCGATGGGCCATAGGGCAATTCGATAAATCTGCCCAATATAAATAACCCCAATGCAAACGCCATCCGCCCGAAAATCATTGCAAGCAATAAAGCCAGATAAATATTCAAACGTAATTTTTGGTATGTAAGACCGGCAACAAACCCATATAACGGCAATTCCATGGTCATCAGCGGCACCGCATATAGCGGCGGCATACCGGTCAGAAGATGTGATAATAGAGGCGCCAGTAAACCGATAATTACTCCCGCGGATGCCCCAACTATAAATCCGCAAAGCAAAACCGGTATATGCATGGGCAAAAATACGCGGCCGCCTATCCCAAATTGATGAAAAATTATTGGAAGAATAATCGCCAGAGCCAAATAAAGTGCGGAATGAGCCGCTCGACGGGGGCCGAATCCGAATTTCATTGCCTAATGGCGGATGCCAGATAGAGCCCGGGATGGTCTGTTATCTTGACATTGGCAAATTGCCCTTCGGTAAACATCAGCATCATCTGCTCAAAACTGGGAAGATGGTCCATAGCCACCGGGCCGCCGACCTGATGATGATGTTTTTCGAGTTCCTTACTGCTTGCCAGATGCAATATATGAAGATTTCCGCCCGTCTTCAGTATCCGTCCTGCCTCTGTTATCACTTTCTGCTTATCAGTAAAGTGCGCAAAGGCGGCAAATGAAATAACCATGTCAAATGATTTATCTCTTAGCGGAAGATGTTCTGCCTCGGCATCAATTACAACACAGTTTCTGAATGGGAAATTTCTTTTGGCCCGATGTGTCATCCGTTTGGAAAAATCAATCCCGACAACCATACCGTCGGAGCCGACTTTGCGGCGAAGATAATCAAATAAGACTCCCGTTCCGCATCCAAGGTCAGCCACTTTATTGCCGCTTTTTATGTTGAATGAATCTAGCAAGAAGGAAAGGTATTCGAGGTCTTCGGCCGTAAAATATTTATCCCATTCTTCGGCAAATGATTCAAAATATTCCTTCCGAGAATTCATAGAATAAATAAGATAAAATAATCCTGTCCATTGTCAAGCCTTTTGTCCAAACGCGGAAGTTCCCATTCTGTCAAGAAGAGGGCTTATTGAAAAAGCCCCAATATTGAGAAAATAGGTCGGGGTGCGGCGATGACCTTGAATGAACACAATTGCCATAACATACACTTTTTCAATAGTCCCGTCGGGTGGGTTACAGAGCTTATTTCCGGGATATCACACTCGACGGTGAATTCTTTAGATTGCAGGGCGAAATAAATACCCTAAATTATATTTATTTTTAAATACCGGTTGACTCTGCCGCCCTAATTAGATAAATTCTTTCTGACTTTGTGAAATAATTATCAAACTTGGTTCTAAAATGGCAAGGAGTCAGGAATGAATCAGTATCTTCAAAATGTTATGGCTATGGTTAAAGCCAAGAACCCGTCTGAGTCTGAATTTCATCAGGCCGTCCAAGAGGTTCTTGAATCGCTCGAGCCTGTGCTGGAACGGCATCCCGAATATGTGGAAGCCAAAATTGTTGAACGAGTTGTTGAACCGGAACGGGTGATAATGTTTAGGGTTCCGTGGGTTGATGACAATGGTCATGTTCAGGTCAATCGCGGCTTCCGCGTTGAATTTAATAGCGCCATTGGCCCTTACAAGGGCGGTTTGCGTTTTCATCCCAGTGTCAATCTCGGTATTCTAAAATTCCTCGGTTTCGAGCAGGTCTTCAAAAACAGCCTGACTACCCTCCCCATGGGCGGTGGAAAAGGCGGCTCCGACTTTGACCCTAAGGGCAAGTCAGACAACGAAGTAATGAGTTTCTGCCAGAGTTTCATGAGCGAATTATATCGTCATATCGGGCAGAACACCGACGTCCCTGCCGGCGATATCGGCGTTGGCGGACGCGAAATCGGATTTCTCTTCGGGCAGTACAAGCGCCTTAAAAATATTTTTGAAGGTGTCTTGACAGGAAAAGGTATTAACTGGGGCGGCAGTTTGATTCGTCCCGAAGCCACCGGTTATGGCTGTGTCTATTTTGCCGAAGAGATGCTCAACGCCCGCAATGATTCCATTCGCGGGAAAAGGGTTTCGGTCTCCGGTTCCGGGAATGTTGCGCAGTATTCAATTGAGAAAGTCAATCACCTTGGCGGAAAGGCCGTGACTCTATCAGATTCTGCCGGATATATTATCGATGAAGATGGTATTTCCCCTGAGAAGCTCGAGTTTGTCATGGAGCTCAAGAATGTCAAGAGAGGCCGAATCAAAGATTATTGCGACAGATACAAATCTGCGAAATACGTTGAAGGACGCGGGGTTTGGAATGTCCCTGTTGATGTTGCTCTGCCAAGCGCCACTCAGAACGAACTGAACGGCGACGACGCACGCACTCTTCTTAAAAATGGCTGTATTTGCGTCGCCGAAGGCGCCAATATGCCGTCAACCCCCGATGCGGCCGAGCAGTTTGTCAATGCCAAGATTTGCTATGGCCCAGGCAAAGCGGCCAACGCCGGCGGCGTGGCGACTTCCGGTCTTGAAATGAGCCAGAATTCGCTCCGTCTCAGTTGGACTCGCGAAGAGGTTGATCAGCGCTTACATGGTATCATGAAAGCTATCCACAAGGCCTGCCGCGAAACCGCAACCTTGTATGGCCAGCCGACCAACTATGTCCTTGGAGCCAATATTGCCGGATTCAAAAAAATCGCCGATTCCATGCTTGATCAAGGAGTTGTCTGATTTTTTATATTTGGCAATATTTATTTGCCGGCGGTAGAATTTCCAATTCTACGCTATGATAGCTCTACTCGGCGGGTCAAAAAACCCGCCGAGTTGCTTTATGACATAAAATATTAGAATTAAGAGATCAAGACTTGCTTCTTAATACATAAATAACCCACGGTGCAATTCTTGTTTCATTAACCCAGTTGTAAGGCTCATCCCCTTTAGCCATGGGTTTATATGTTCCAACTATTTCCAATCCGGCCCTATTGTAAACATCTTGATAAGATTCATGAGTCCAGATAATATCTTCAACCGGTTCATTATGCCCGATACCGGTTATGAAAATTTTCACCTTGTCGCCGCTTTGGGCAAATTTATTCTCAGGATAATCTCTGGTGGAAAAAGACGCCCACTCGTTATAGTACATATCCGGCGAGGAGACAAGATTGATAATTTTCCCATCATTATTCAACAGGTTTTTCAATCCCTGAAATATGGCGACTTTCCTTTCCATAGTCGGGATATTATCAAATGTGAACGCTGACATAATTAAATCATAACTATTATGCTTGAATTGACCAAAATCGCCATCGGCAATTAGACGATAATCACCTTTGGGGTCAATTTCCTTGGCCTTGCTTATCATTCCTTCAGAAATATCACTACCGATCGCAGAAAAGCCGCATTTTTGCAGAAATCGCGTTGAACGACCAACGCCACACCCAAAGTCAATAGCTTTGCGACCTTTGGTATGTTCAAGAAAAATGGCGGGCAGATCTCGATATGCCAGATAGTAGGTGTCGGCAAATTCCAATTTGGCATAAGACGCCGCCCACTTGGCGCCTTCGTATGAATTTTTGAATTCCATGGTTAGCTCTTTTTCCGCTCATTAATATATTAGCGATTTTATACTAATTCTCCAAAGCTTTGTCGCATTGAAAATAGCTCCAAACCTTCCAAACGGCAATAAGTTTGCAATTGGTGCCCCCTGATTGGGGACGGTTGAAAAAGGCCGGAATATTTCACCCATTGTTGAAGAACATCTACCATATTGTAATGTGGTTCTACATCCCCAAATATGCCTTTTTTACTTCTTCGTTTTGGGCAAGCTCTGAGGCTGGGGCGTGGAGACGAATTTCGCCGGTTTCCATGACATAACCATAATCGGCAATACTTAGCGCCATGTGGGCATTTTGTTCGACAAGAAGAATAGTTGTCTGCAATTCCTTGTTGATCTCGACTATTTTCTGGAATATCGTCTTTACCAAAATCGGGGCAATTCCGAGCGATGGTTCATCTAATAGAAGCAGTTTTGGCCGCGCCAGAAGCGCCCGTCCAATAGCGAGCATCTGCTGTTCGCCGCCGGAAAGTTTGCCTCCCGGCTGATTGATTCGCTCTTTCAATTTTGGGAAAATGGAAAAGAGATACTCGATATCCTTTCTTATTTCGCCTTTGTCTTTTCTAAGATATGCGCCCATTTCGAGATTTTCGCGGGTAGTCAGATTGGCGAAAATCATTCGTCCTTCGGGGGCATGTGATATTCCGGCAAAAACAATAACATGGGGCGGCTTGTTGGTAATGTCTATTCCATCGAAAATGATTTCTCCGCTTGAAACATCTGCAATCCCCGATATGGCGCGTAGGGAGGTTGATTTGCCGGCTCCGTTGGCTCCGATCAGCGCGACAATTTGACCACTTCCAACGGCAAGGGAAATTCCCTTGAGAGCTTTCACCGCTCCGTAATGGACATGAAGATTTCTTATTTCAAGCATAATCAAACCTGCTCGCCCAAATAGGCTTCAATGACATGAGGGTTGCATTGCACTTCATGGGGAGAGCCCTCGGCGATTTTGATGCCATAGTCAAGCACGGCGATTCGCTCGCAGATACCCATGACGACTTTCATATCATGTTCAATCAATAAAATGGCACATTTATAATGTTCTCGAACCTGCGAGATAAGAGCCATCAGTTCCTTTTTCTCCGATGGATTCATTCCGGCGGCCGGTTCATCAAGAAGCAATAATCTTGGTTTGGTTGCCAGAGCGCGGACAATTTCCACCCGGCGCTGGAAACCATAGGGTAATGAAGTTGCCATTTCGTCTTTGAAACGAGTCAGGCCAAAAAAATCCAATATTTCAAAGATGGTTTCTTTAATACGATTTTCCTGACGGTGCATTGCATCAAATTGGGTGATGGCATGGAAGAATCCATAGGAAATGTTTTTTTTCAAAGCAACCTGTACCGTTTCGTAAACAGTCAACGACGGAAACAGACGGATATTCTGAAAGGTTCGGGCAATACCGATATGCGAAATTTGATGCGGTTTTTTGCCAACGAGATTTCTTTTATCAAAAAAGATTTCACCGGAGGTTGGCTGATAGACGCCGGTAATCATGTTGAAAACAGTAGTTTTTCCGGCGCCATTGGGTCCGATAAGGCCAATCAGATCATTAGCGTTAACATCAAGGATAAGCTCGGAAACGGCCACCAAACCGCCGAATTGTATGGTGCAATTATTTAATGAAAGCAGGGGCATTTATTATCTTATACCTAAGTTTCTGCCGGAGACTTTTTCCATAGTCTCTTAATGTTGAATCTTCCGCCAAGAAATTCACCCTCGCGCAGAAGCATGATGATGACAAGCAGTAATGCATAAATCACCATTCGATATTGGGCAATGGAGCGGAGGGCTTCGGGCAGGATTGTAAGTATTGCCGCCGAAATGATGACACCAATTATATTTCCCATACCACCCACGACTACCATGACAACGATTTCAAAAGACCGCAAAAAGCCGAATTGGGATGGATTTATGTATGTCACAAAATGCGCATAAAGCCCCCCCGCAATTCCGGCAAAGAAGGCTCCAAAGACAAAGGCTATTACTTTATAGCGGGTGACATCGATACCGACCGCTGAGGCGGCGATTTCATCATCGCGCACGGCCAAAAATCCCTTGCCGTAGGTAGAATTTATCAGGTTATAGACAAGAAAGATTAAAATAGAGATAATACCAAAGACCCAGAAGAAATCAGATAGTTTGGCAATGCCGGTGAAGCCGCGCGCCGCCCCAAGGAAATCCAGATTTTGTATGATGACTCGAATGATCTCGCCAAATCCAAGCGTGGTAATGGCCAAATAATCTCCTTTTAGACGCAAGCTGGGGATGCCCACCATTAGTCCAAATAGGGACGCAATAATGCCGGCGCAGATCAATGAAAAGAGAAAGGCCGGATAGCTCGCCAATGAACCCGGAGAGATATGCATTGATGATGTAATAACCGCTGATGTATAGGCTCCGGCCGCCATGAATCCGGCATGGCCAAGCGAGAATTGCCCCGCAAAACCGTTGATGATATTCAGGCTTGAGGCCAGAATTATATTGATCCCGATATAAACTATGACCTGATAATAGTAGGGGCTGATATTTTTTTCAAATATTAAAATTATTCCGCAGAGAATTAGAGATAACAGCAAGTATAATTTTGGCAAATGGCATTTCATATCATTACACCTTTTCGGCCTCAAATTTTCCCATAATGCCGGATGGCTTGAAAAGGAGAATCAATATTAAAATGCCGAACGATATGGCATCGCGATAGGTTGGCGAGAGATATCCGGTAACAAATGTTTCAGTCAAGCCGATAATCAACCCTCCCAGGGCGGCGCCATAGATATTTCCAATCCCGCCAAGGACAGCGGCGATAAAGGCCTTGAGACCGGGGAAAATGCCCATAAGCGGATTTATGCTTGGATAGACCGAAGAGTACAGTATCGCCGCGGCCGCGGCCAGTGATGAGCCGAGCACAAAGGTGAATGAAATAATACTGTTGATATTGATGCCCATAAGAGCGGCCGCCTGATGATTGTATGATACGGCGCGCATGGCGGCGCCCATTTTGGTATTGAAGACAATAAAGCGCAAAATCAGCATAAGAATAGCCGCAGTAACAATGGCGACTATTGAATTGCTCCCGATGACCAAATTTTGGGTGTCAACCACCGCCATTGAGGGCACAATGGTTGGAAACAGTTTGGGGTCGGGGCCGAATATAAGTTGGCCGCCGTATTCCAGAAATAGAGAGACTCCAATGGCGGTGATCAGCACTGTAAGTTTTGGGCGGGAACGGAGTGGCTTATAAGCAAATTTTTCGATGGTCACGCCAAGTAGAGAACAAATAAGCATAGCCAGAAGCATAACCAGTATGCCGGAAAAAATTATAGAACCGCCAACCAATTTAGATATATGGGGCGCCGAGTAGAATCCGACAAAGGCGCCAATCATGAAAACATCGCCATGGGCAAAATTGATAAAGCGCAAAATGCCATATATCATGGTATAGCCGAGAGCAATCAGGGCATAGATACTTCCCAGAGAAATGCCATTGATTATTTGCTGGAGGAGTTGGTTCATCTGACTAAGGAAAAATGAATCATGCCATATTTAGGTAGGGGCAACTCTTGCAGTTGCCCGAAGAAGGGCGAGGGCAAGCCTCGCCCCCACATATGGATTTAAGGTTGCACCGTCTCTTTATAAACGAGTTTTCCATTCTCGACAGCCAGAATTACAATCGGTTTGAGCGCATTTCTGTGTTGGTCAATGGTAATCAGACCGGTTACGCCGCGGAAATTTTTGGTAGCGGCGATGGCGTCACGAAGTTTTGATGACTCTGTTACGCCGGCTCTTTTGATGGCATCAAACATGATAAGACCGGCATCATAACCCAGAGCGGCGAGAGCATCCGGCTTTTCACCATAAAGCTGATGATATTTTTGCGCAAAATTTTGCACTACCGGATCGGGGTCGTCGGAAGAAAAGGCGGTACTGAAATACGAATTATTCATAGATTCTCCGCCGATTTCTATTAATTTGCCTGAATCCCAGCCATCACCGCCGACAAACGGCATATTCATATTTAATTCGCGAGCCTGTTTGACTATGAGGGCGGCTTCGGTGTAATATCCGGGGACAATGACGGCCTCGGGATTGGCGGCTTTAAGAGCGGTCAACTGAGCCTTGAAGTCAGCATCCCCTTCGCTGTATGCCTGTGTGGCAACAATCTCACCTCCAAGGGATTTGAATGATTCCTCGAAAAATTGGGCCAGGCCGATGCTATAATCATTTTTTATATCTTTCAAAATGGCGGCACGTTTCAAACCTAAAGAATTGAAAGTGAACTTGGCCATTATTTCACCCTGGAATGGATCGATAAAGCAGACCCGAAAAATATAATCGCCTTTTTTGGTGACTTCGGGGTTGGTCGAGGCATTAGTTATCATAGGTATTTTATTGGCTTGGCAGATGGGCGCGGCGGCAAGACTTCGCGACGATGAAACTTCGCCAATCACGCCGACTACTCTATCTCGGGATATTAATTTGGTGACGGCAGTAGCGGCTTCCTCCGGTTTCGATTGCGTGTCTTCGGTTAGAAGCTTAATCTTCTTTCCCAGTATGCCGCCGGCATTGTTGGTTTCATCAACCGCCATCATGAGGCCGCGATGGGTCGAAAGCCCATAAGTCGCAGTAGTGCCGGTGAGAGAAGAGTATTCACCGATAAGGATTTCGTTTTGGTCGGCCTGTTGACCGCAGGAAATAATTAGACTTACCAGCGCTATAATGACTGTGGATAAGATTTTTTTCCGGCGATGCATTTTTCCCTCTCTTTGGTTCAATTATTAAATTAATGGCCAATGATAACAATTGTATTATTGGGTTGTCAAGGAGAGGAAAGAGGGGGGGCGTGGGTCAGTTTGGTTCTTTTTCTTCTAAAAGCTTAATTATATCTTCAACATTCCAAGGTTTATTTGTAACACCGGCGGCCATAGCTGGAGTTATTCTTGTGGTCTGATGAATCCTGCAGAAGTTATAATACATGAAATGCAAGGCAACCACATATTCAAGGTTTTGGTTTTTTGGGGAGAAGCCATTCGTCAATCGGGTAAATCGTCTCATGCGCATTCGCATAGTCAAGTTCTGTCGCTCTATGGAGGTTCCGGCGTAGTTGTTTCTATGCTGATGGTTATTAGCCAGCTCATTTAGATCGGGCTTTTTCTTCTTGCGTGGCCGCTTTTGCATGCCTTAAGATAAAGCCGGTCTCAATATCTGTTAAGCCCCTTTATTTTTCAAACTGACCCACTATCCAAGGAGGGGGCAATTACGAAGATTATATATAAGTTAATATTGTCTTATGGTTGAACCCAAGTATTTCATAATGAAGCCTTTTTATAAGCCTGGGTTGTGTCCCCAAAATATATTAACATGTATGTGATGGCTCTCATCGCGGCGTCGGAAACCCCTTCCCAACGCAATGAATTCCGGCAGGAATGGATTCCTGCCGGCGCATTTCGGCAAAGGGGTATAAAAAAGCGTTAGGGACATTACACTAAGAGCTTACAAGTCTCACATTTTTCCAGCGGTGGCGATAACGTAATTCTTGATATCGAACCAGCGGCGGGCTGTTTTCATAACCAAACCCTTATCGACCCGGCGAACCTGCTCAAGATACACTTCGTCATAATCATACCCCTGTCCAAGATATTCATTTACGCCCATATAATAGGCCTGATTGATTCGCGAAAGGTTAGCGGTAAGACTCGAACCCCAGACAGAATTTATGGCCGACTCGACTTCTTCTTCGGTTGGCATTTCTTTTCTCAGCTTTTCAATTTCGGCGATAATTCCATTGCGAGCTTTTTCGAAGTTGTCGGCGCTGGTTCCAATACTGCAAACAAACCAGCCAAAATCTTTATCTAACGACACACCCGCCCCAACCGAATAGGCCAATCCCTGTTTTTCCCTTAAGTTGCTTTGCAGGCGGTTTGAAAGGACGACTGCGGCAACATCAAGCGCGGCGGCATCGGGTGATTTGACGGACGGAAGAAGGTTGCCCATATAAATATATATCTGTTCTTTTTCCATTTTCTGATGACCGGTTTTTATTCCGACAATATTGGCCGGGCGGGCGGCAGAAATTGGAGTAAATCCGGTTTTGGGTAGTTTTCCTAAAGCCGCTTTCAGGCGCAACATGGTTTTTTGAGGGTCATTATTAGTGCCAGCCGTAATTATCATATTTTCCGGAGAATATATTTTTTTATGATGCTCTTTTAGGTCGTCGCTTGAAATCATGCCGATAGTTTTTGGTTCACCTTCAATGGTTTTTGCATAGGCGGTTCCGGCGAACATGGTTGAATAAAAGAGATTTTTTGCCATTTTATAGGTGGAGCCGCTGTTTCTACCATGAAGTCCCATCATTTCGCCGCGGACTTTTTCCATCTCGACCGAATCGATAGCCGGACTGGCTATCATATCCGCAAAAAGCTCGATTCCTCTTTCTTCAAATTCATCAATGGTTTCGAATTTCATGAATGAATATTGGCGAGTTGTGTAACGGTCATCATAGGGAATCCAAGGGTTATCGTAGAGGGTAACATTGGCGCCAATCGATGCCAGTTCTTTGGATAATTGCTCCGCTGAACGGGTGGTCGTTCCTTTTTCAATCATCCGGTTCACAAAATCGGTAATGCCATCTTTGCCATCCGGTTCAGTGGCAGATCGATTCATGCCAATGACATTCAAGGCAAAGACACGACTATCCGGATTGGATTTTACAACGATGGTTAGGCCGTTATCAAGGACTTCACGCAGATAGGCGGCATATCTCTTTTCGGTTTCCGATGCGGATTTGACTTCCGGCATTTTGAAATTTTTGCCAATTGTCAAATCATAAGCCGGGAATTTTGCTGATTGAAAATGCGCAATAACTGTTTCGTTTGAGGGGCCTTTGGGATAGTAGATATCCTCTTTTTCGTCTGAGCTCGGATAGGTGATGGAGGCGATATATTTGGCCGGCAGAAGGAAATTGCGGCAGGCACTTTCCAAGCTTGAAATGGTAACGGAATCGACATGGGTTTGAAATTTTTCAAAGAAATCCCATCCGGTGATGGCCATTAGTGGAGCGATAGTAAAGCCGTAGTAATGAAGTTTTTCGGACATATAGATTTCATTACATCGACGGCTGACTTTATAGCCATTAAGAAGTTCCTCGGATGGCAGGTTGGCTGTCAGGTTTTCCATGATGGAATCGGCAACGGCAATAATAGTATCGGCCGATTCTTTTTTCTCGGTAATAATTTGAATATTAAATCGGGAGAATTCTTCTTTGGTATCAAGCGATATCGAGACAGATGTTGCAAGGGGTTCCGGGCCGGATTTAAGGGCTTTAACCAACGGTGAATTTTCTTCATCGCCCAGATAATTCTCCAAAATGGCAAAAGCAAAATAATCGGGATGAGTATATTTGGGGGCCTCAATGGAATAATTAATATAAGTTGATTTTGTCTTGGCGGCTGTTTTGAAAACCTGTTTTCCATTCAGGCCCTTATATTCAAATATCGGAGGGGGGGGGAGTTCTGCTCTTTTAAATTTGCCAAAAATAGATTTAATCATTTCGGTCATTTCGGCGGAATCAAAATCGCCAATAATTAATGCGGTAATGTTGTTCGGTCCATAGAATCGTTTCCAGTAATCAATAACCGCCTCGCGCGGGATATTGGCAATAATAGACTCAGATCCAATGATGGAACGGGAATAAGGTGTTCCGATCATTGATTTTTCCTCCGAAAAATTTTCTGCGGCTGAACCTTCGGCATCGTTATCCTTTTTCATTTCTTCAATGACGATTTTGCGTTCTTTCGGGAATCTATCTTCCGGAAAATTGGAATTAAATAGCATATCAGCCTGAGTGGCCATTCCATAATTTATATAATCTTTGGGCATTAAGACCAGATAAGCTGTAAATTCTTTTCGGGTAAAGGCATTGATATAACCGCCAAGCTTTTCGATACCATCGGATATCTGCTCTTGTGTGCGAGATGCAGTGCCATCAAAGAGGAGATGCTCCAAAAAATGAGTACCACCATTATTGTAGTCATCCTCGTACTTACCTCCCGCTTTGACAAAAAGAAGGCTAGTTATCATTGGAGAAGCATGGTTTTCTTTTAGAATAACTTGCATGCCGTTATCAAGCGTAAAGCGTTGAGTCGCCTGCGCCTGCGAAATAGCGGTTTGAGAGGTGAAAAAGGATAAAAATGGAATAAGAATGAGAAAAAATGCATTCAATTTGGTTTTTCTAATGAGTTCCATGATTATCTCCTTAGGTCAATAATTGTTCAATTTTATAGCATTTTAAAAATGCGGCTGAAATGTGGCGCTTTCAGCTAACCTTGTTTATATTAAAGTCTTAAGCTATGAATTGTCTGCGAGGATGTCAAGGATTTAGAAGAGAATTAAATTGACAATTATCCGAAATAAGATATATTAGGGCAAATTTTATGAGCAAAAATTCTAAATATTATTCTGTTTTGGACAGAAGTAAAATTGCCGTGTTTGTGGGCCTGTTGGTTTTTTCCGTTTTGTTCGCGGCAGATCCGGCTATCACGCCAAGTCTTGAAAGAGAAGTAGCTCAACTAAAGGCGGCCGCGAGCGAAAGGTCGATAGGTCAGAGCGATATCCCCCGTGAAGAAGGAACCTTTGCAGAGAATCAGGGAACTGATTATGGCGATGCGTTTTTCCTCACTTCACCGGCTGTTTTAAGCGGATTTGGGATTGATGATAATCGACATAATGGGCGTTCGGTAATTTACAGGCTCTCCCATGATTTTGGCTCAGAATTGCCTTCTGAATTAACCACGGCGGGGGTTATTTCCCCAGAAAAGGCTCATGAATTTACTTTGGTTGGCGCCAGACCCTCCGGCACCAGCTAAATTACGGCCTTATTTTCTTAGCATATCAGCGTTTTAAACCAATTGAAAATTAATTAATAATTTTATTTAAAGGAATAACTATATGAAAGGTCAAACCTGGAGGTTTGTCGTCACAGGAATCCTGATAGTCATGGCGGTTATAGGATTCTGGAATACTTTTCGCCATTGGACATTATCCGCAAGCGAAAAGCAACGGATGGAGGATTTGAAACCGGGCGCGGCGCAGGAACTTGAACGCAAAGCGATGCGTCTTGGTCTAGATCTCAAGGGCGGTATTCATGTTGTTCTGCGAGTGGAAAAAGAAAAGATAGAGCAGTCGGCGCGAGCTGATGCAGTTGATCGCGCCATTCAGGTTATTCGTAATCGCGTTGACTTTACCGGCGTTACTGAGCCGATTATTCAGAAACAGGGCGATGATAGAATAATTGTCGATCTCCCCGGTTACACCGATGCGGAGCAGGCGGAAAATATTATTGGACAGACAGCGCAGTTGGAATTTAAGTTATTGGAAACGCAAGATAATGCCAGCATGATTATCAAGAAAATTGATTCTATTGTGGCGGCCGCCAATAAAGCAAAAACGGGTGAGGCTTCATCATCCACGACTGAAACGACGGAGTTGGCAGAGAGTTCGAGTAAAACCGGCGATACTTCTGATATCTTTGCTGACTTTATGAATAAAGATTCTGCGGAAGCTCAAGCAGATGATTTAGAAGGCGAAACGCCATTCTCGCAGTACCTCGAGCAATTTATGTCTCGGCCGGAGACCAATGCTTTATGGCCTGGATATGTTGTTCCTGAAAAAGATCGAAGAATTATTGAAAAAATGCTGGATATGCCGGAAATAAAAAGGATAATTCCGGAGGATGTTCAGTTTGCTTGGTCAACTCGAGCTGAGATTGTTTCCGCTCAATCAGTTTATAAGCTTTATTTGTTAAAGAATAAGGTACAGTTTTTGGGAAAAAATCTTGAAAGAATAAAAATAGGTCGTGGTCAATTTCAAGAGAATACGGTAGATTTTCGTCTTTCGGGGCAATCAGCGGCGGCCTTTGCGCGACTGACCGGCGCTAATATTGATAAACCTTTGGCAATTGTTATTGACAATAAGGTTGAGTCAGCGCCCTTTATCAATTCCAAGATTCGCAATGAGGGACAAATCACTATGGGAAGCTCGGCCACAATTAAAGACGCCCAGAATCTTGAAATTGTTCTCAAGGCCGGCGCTCTTCCCGCTCCCGTTGAAATAATCGAAAAGAATGTCATTGGTCCGACCCTTGGTTCTGATTCCATTAGAAAAGGGCTTACCTCATCTATTATCGGGTTGATTGCAGTTTTCCTATTTGTGGGAATATATTATAGAATTTCCGGCTTAATTGCGGATATAGGACTTCTTTTTAACATATTCTTTTTGCTGGCCATTATGGCCGGGTTAAGCGCCACGCTGACCATGCCGGGCATTGCCGGAATTATTTTGACTATTGGTATTTCAGTTGACTCCAACATATTGATATTTGAAAGGATTCGCGAAGAGCTTCGTTCCGGTAAAACAATTCGCGCTTCTATCGATGCCGGTTATAACAGAGCTTTGCTGAC
Organism: Candidatus Zixiibacteriota bacterium; assembly: GCA_020058225.1. GTDB lineage: Bacteria > Zixibacteria > MSB-5A5 > GN15 > PGXB01 > JAGVEJ01. Next base: position 20,632 of record JAGVEJ010000209.1, read on the forward strand.
GATTATCGACAGCCACGTAACGACTCTGATCACGGCTGGAGCGCTGTTCTTATTCGGCGCCGGTCCGATCAAGGGGTTTGCCGTATCGCTCTTTTGGGGTGTTACAATTTCGCTATATACTGCGGTTGTCGTTACGAAGATGATTTTTGATATCCGCAAAGGTTACAAGACTCTCAGCATTTAACCGGTTAAGGAGAATAAATTATGTTTAGAATAATCAAAGAAACCAATATAGATTTTATTGGTCAGCGATATAAAGCCTTCATCTTTTCCGCCATATTAGTAGCGCTTGGCTTTTTTGCCTTTACTATGATACTTTTGGATAAGGGCAATATGGGAATAGATTTTGCCGGCGGAACCATGTTGCAGGGGAATTTTGAGCAGACAATTGATGTCGGCAAACTCCGCGATGCTGTCAATGGCGGCGGATTCCCAGAGGCCTCCATTCAGAAATTGGATAGGCACGATGTCGCCAATTCATATATTATTCGCGTGAAAGAAACCACTTCAGGCGGCGAAAAGGCAATTGATAAATTGCAGGGCATAATTGAAAAGAGTTTTCCCGGCAATAAATTTCATAAGGATTCGGAACATACTATTGGCCCGGCCGTTGGAGAATCACTTCGTAAAAGCGCCCGCTGGGCGGTGCTGATTTCGGTAATAGGAATGATTATCTATATCGGCCTACGGTTTGATTTTAGATCGGGTGTGGCGGCTACGATTGCAACATTCCACGATGTTTTGGCTGTTCTTGGAATATTCTATCTGCTTGATAAAGAGGTAACTCTTTTGATGGTAACCGCCCTATTGACTCTGGCCGGTTATTCGTTGACAGATACGGTGGTGGTTTATGATCGAATTAGAGAGAACTTAAGGAAATTCCGTAAAAAAGGGGAGTTTGTTTCCACTATCAATCGTTCAATTAATGAGGTATTGTCAAGAACGATAATGACATCAATGACAGTGTTAATAGTCGTTGTCATTCTCTTCTTTTTTGGCGGGGAAGTTCTCCGCGATTTTGCTTTGGCCATGACGTTAGGCGTGGTCATTGGAACTTATTCCTCGATATTTGTCGCCAGTCCGATTGTCGTGGAATGGGAAGCCCGTTATCCAAGGCGGTTTAAATAATCAATGCTTACAGGGGCGCATAGACATGCGCCCCTATTTTATCCCAAATGCCTGCATACGAAATAGAAATAAAAATAGACCTTTTATCGGAAATGAATCGCCGGAAATTACTTGACCATTTCGTCGAAAAAAGTAAGGATGTAAAGCAGGAAAATTACTTTTTCGATACTGAAGATTGGTGTCTATCAAGCAAAGATTGGGCATTGCGAATAAGAATACAGGACGGCGATATAGAATTGGCGGCCAAAGGTCCGACAGTTAAAAGCCCTGAGGGGACTATGAATCGTCTGGAACTGAAAAAAATGATTTCTTCCGACGAAGCTTATCTATATATCAAAAACGGATTTCCCTTATCTGTCCTTGACCGGAATTGGAGAGAAATCATTCCTGATTTTTCGAAGTATGGTTTTTTGCCAAGCAAATTGCATTTTGTTAATTATCGAACCGGAGCGGAACTGTACGAATCTGGGTATCAATATCACATTGAGATTGATAAAACCATACTTCCGGATAATTCGGTTGATTATGAATTGGAACTGGAGCTGGGAGATGAGACGCAATATGATCTTGCCATAAAGGCGCTGAAAAACCTTTTCGGCTTATTGAATATTCCAATGATATTCCAGAGGGAATCCAAATATGGCAGGGCTATAAAAAAACTTTTTCCGGATAAAAAAACCGATAACATTGTATAATAGATTAAACAGAGCAACCATTAAACAAACGGCTAATCGCGTGTTGAAAAACCCTCAATATGCACCGTCCCGATATGTCGGGATGGAATTCCGGCAGGAGGGACTCCTGCCGGCGCTTACCTGGACTTTTCAACAAGCGGCTAATCGGCGAGGTTAAAATGAAAAAGAGCGCTATTTTTCCATTCCTATTGATAAGTATATTGGCTATGTCTGTATTTTCTCAGGAACCGCCATCTCAATTATACCCTTTTTCAATGGAATATAATCCGGAGGTGAATTTGATCAGAATTGCGACACCAACCGGATATGAGCGATATCCCTCCAAAAAAATGGATTTGTACCAGGCCTGGCTGACTAATTTCCCTCTGCGCGCTCCACGAACACCGGTCGCAAGATGGGACGGGCAAAAAGTAATGGAAGCTGATTCTGTGACGGGAGTTATTGATTTTGGAGTCGGAACGCCGCATCAAAAAAATGCCGATATTCCGGTTCAAGTGATAATGGAATTTTTAAGAGTTAATAATGCGCTTGGGGATTTTCCATATATTATTATCACCGGGGATACGGTTACCTATAATCGCTGGTTAGAGGGAGAATATTATTACAATTCGGCTCAAGTGCTGTCATACAAAAAATCCGCCACCAAAAGGGAGGCATCAGATCGGGAATATTATAGTTATTTGCAGTTTGTGCTACATCTCAACGAAATCAAGACATTGCTCAAAAATTTTATACCAATTTCTGAAAAAGAGGTAGCCCCAGGAAACTTCTTTATTCAATTTGATAAGGAATCGTCTGATTCAGCCGGGCATGCGGCAGTTATTCTTGATGTTTGTCAAAATAATAAGGATGAGGCGATGTATCTTGTAGGTTGGGGTGGAAATCCGGCACATGATTTTATTGTGGCCCGGCCAAGGCCAATCAGCGCCAGAAAATGGTTTTCACTTGATGAACTGAAGGAGCACTTAAAAAATTACGGCGAAGGGAACTTTTATCGAATGGCGGCGGAATTCCCTTTACGGAAGAAGATTCAGTAGTTATTTTAGCTTTTGATGTTCAGAAGCTATTCAAGGAAAGCATCTTTATTTGTCGTTGCCATATTGGCCTTTTTGCCAATTGCTCTGTCGGCCGAAACCCTAAACATTGATAGGGGTTCCGACCTTCAGGCAATTATTAATTATGCCGCCAATGGGGATACTATCCTTATTGGAGAAAAAACAATCTCTGCCAATCCCGTAGCTTTTATCGATTCCCTCTGCGGAAATTGCACGGAACCGCTAACACCCGTAAAGGCCAAATACGGTTTTATAATCAAAAACAAATCTTTGCATTTAATCGGAGTTGATAGAAGCAAATCAATTTTGAAAACCAATGCAGGTTATGGAGTATTTTTCCTGAATTCTCCCAATTCATCAATTCAGAATTTAGCTATCACGGGCGGCAAAAGGGACCTTGATGGGAATGCTACGGATGCGGCTATTGTTGTCCGTAACTCGCGAGTACATGCGTATAATCTTGACATTATCAACAATGACCATCGTATAGATACCGTTGTGGTCGGCATAGGCGGGATATTTGGCCGAGAGGGGGCGGAAATCTACATCGGAAAATGCAATATAATTAATAACGGATGGGACGGAATTGCTCTTTATCGCGGAGCCTTGGCGGTTGTAACGGACTGCCTTATCAAGGATGGTCGTGGAGCGGGAATCGGTGTTACTTGGGATGCCACTTGTATTGCCGTTCGAAACGATATATCCGGCTTTTGGAAGGGAATTGGCGCCTTTGGAACATCATGGGTGGTATCGCATAACAATATCGTACATGATAATCTTGGATGGGGTCTGATTGCCACCGGCAAATCATTCATGGATATTGCCAATAATGTAATTTATCATAATGGCAACTGTGGAGTGGCTCCATGGTCTATTGAGTCTCGGGGAAGAATAATTAATAATATTATAACCGAAAATGGGTGGCGCAAGGAATGGGTTTGCCCCTGTGTTGGGGTTTGGAATTACGGTGATTGGGCCAAATGGGAGTTTGCTTATAATATTGTATGGAATAACAAAGAAGGAAACTACAAAGATATCTGGGATCAAACTGACCTCAACGGGAATCTATCTGTCGATCCAAAATTCGTTGGGAAGGACTCTTTTATGTTGAAAAGCGATTCACCAGCGATAAATGCGGGGCATTCGGAAATTTTCGATATTGATGGGAGCCGCTCGGACATCGGTCTTTATGGGGGCCCGCAGGGCAAACAAGAATCTCGATAAACATTAATTATAGGCATATAAGCCCGGCGTTGTGCCATTTTCGTGCGTGGCGTACGCCCTGGCCCATGGGGCTTGTTGAATGAGTGAATGAAGGCGCCGGCAATCCCATCCTGTCGGGACTGCCGGCGCTCAAAACGATAATATTTCTGTGAATCACTACACAAAATAATTTGTGAGAACCAGATTAAAAAATAGGTCTATTCAAATGCTCCATCCAAAGCCATAAAATATTCATGCATGGCTGTTAGCTTAATTTTCATATCTTCATCCTTCCCCGATGCACAAGCCGCCGCAAGTTCATCAACCGATTTCTTCAGGGCTTCTCTTTTCTCAATAACGGTTTTCTCGATATTTTTATGATCCTCGGGAATCGGCGCCGCCATTAAGGTATCCATTTTAGCCTGAAGGGTCGGCATAAGCTCTTTTATTCCGGCATAATTTCCCTTGGGAAGCGCTTCATGCCATAATGTATAAAGAACCAGATGGAATCCCTCAATTTCCTGCATCCTCGGGAAAAGCACTCGTATCATCTGCTCAAAGGCCGTATGTACATCCTCAACCGCGATAGCCAAAAGTGAATCATTTCCACCCTGCGCAACCGTATCCATTTTATTCACGGCCAGCGATATTTCATTCACCTTCGCCGCAAATTTATCTTTTACATGTTGGAAATAAAGCGGCAATTCCGCTTTTTTAAGTTTCTCCGCATTTTCCTTGAACTGAGGAACCAATTCTCTTATTCCGGCATAATTATTTTCCGGCAAAAGAGAATGCCAGACTGGTTTCATCACATCATGAAATTCCCTTATGGCTGGCACTTTAGGACGCTCAATCGCCGCCAAATGACTCGCTGACTCTGCCTTTTCCGAGGATTCCATTTTGACAGAATCATGCTTGCAGGTGTCATCGGCCAATAACGGAAGGCTGAATAAGAGCCAGAAACTCATCAGAATCACAACGCCCATAACCAACGACTTCTTCATAGCAAAACCTCCAATAAGCCTTAGGCTTACAAGTAAGATGTTATAAGTTTCAATCCATGTCCCCGCATGGGGGGCGACAATATGGTTTGATTTTCAGCAATTTGATTGGAACCAAAATTTATTATTATTTCTTAAACCCAATCAATTATGTCAACCATGGGCTGATAGAATAATAAAAAAAGAAGAAATTGGCAAGAAATAAACTCCAAGTGGCATAATTTCTTAATCCACAGACATTTCACATGTTACGCACAACCATTTTACTTGTTATACAACAAGTTGGCGGATTATCCACGGTGGTTATTTTAAAATGGGTTTTATTTAGATTCTGCAAGGAGATCCGCCGTGTGTAATTCTTCACAGTTTCGGTAACAATATTTTATAATTTTGGCAAGTCAAAGGTAGTAATAAATTGCTGTTGCCAATAATATTTCAATCCGCAATATTTATGCATGCAAACATATTATCTACATCCTGTGATCAAAATGCTATGACTAAGCGCTATCTATTTAATAATTGCTTCAAATCCCAAATGATATGACCATTTTTGATCACCAATATTTTATGGCGCAGGCGTTTAAGGAGGCGCAAAGGGCATTCGACGAAGAAGAAGTGCCAATAGGGGCAGTTGTAATCAAGGACAATAGAATAATCGGGCGAGGTCATAATCGGACCGAGTCGCTGAAGGATGCCACCGCTCATGCCGAGATGATCGCGATTACCTCGGCGGCGGGCGTTGTCGGCGACTGGCGGCTGGATGATTGTATTCTCTATTGTACTATCGAACCGTGCGCCATGTGCGCTGGAGCAGCGGTACTTTCAAGAATCAAAACCATTGTTTTTGGGGCGTGCGACTCCCGTTTTGGCGCTTGTGGCTCTATTTTTGATGTTCCAACAGAAAAAAGACTGAATCATAGAATTGAAATTATCTCCGGCGTAATGGAAAAAGAATCCATGGAATTGATGCAATTGTTTTTCCATGAAGTTCGCAAAAGAAAGGAGAAAATAAATTGAATAAATATAATGTTGATTTAAGCCGGGCGCTGATTAAGCCGCTTTATATGGGGCTTTTGATAAATATATTTATCCCGGTATTGATTTTGGGGATTGCCTACTATATGGAACAAGGAAGGGCGATCGAAACTCAAATGTCTGCCGAAGAACTGAACATATTTTTCTGGGTATTGGCGGCGGTGGCAATTGCCGACGGCGCCGTGGCAATTATACTGAAGCAGAAGAGATTTTTCGCCCCGATGATTAGGTCAAAAGAAACCTTTGAGCAGGATTTTACCAATGGAGTATTCACCGCATCCATTATGTGTTACGCCTTGACCTCGGTGATATCGATTTACGGATTGGTCTTTTATATTTTAGGCGGGACATTGGCGCATTTGTTTTTCTTTGTCTTTGTATCATTTATAGCGTTTCAATTGATTCGCCCGCGATTGGGATTTCTTGAGAAAGCATTAGCGGCGCAGGAGAAGCATGTGGAGGAAGGGAGGTTTGCGGCGACGCGGGGTCAACAGATAAGTTAATGCTTATGATAGATTTGGGTCACGCAAAATGGGTTGGTTTGCTCATTTTTTATATTTTATCATTGATCTTGTAGCGGACTTCCCCCGAAAAAACGGACAGTAAGTTAAGTTGGTTCTGCCATCATTTCGAATTCAATCGGGCTTTTATACCCGAGACTCGAATGACGGCGTTTACGGTTATAAAACA
>JAGVEJ010000072.1 GCA_020058225.1 Candidatus Zixiibacteriota bacterium
CCAGAAAAGATATACTTGATCTCAATCTTATTGAATGGCTTGGGGTATTCATTCGGCTGAAACCCCTTCACCTCGATTTCGATACCGCTCACCTCCTGGCGCATCTTGGCCAGAATGTTGGCGACATCAACCCCCGTGCATCCGGCCAATCCGAACATTACCAATTCGGTCGGCTTGTAACCGTTTTCGGCGCCCCCTGCGGATTTTGCCCCGTCGGTGGCTATTTTATGGCCAAATTGCGACACCCCCTCGAATCGAATTCCACCAGTCCATTTAAGTTTTGCTGACACCATATTATACTTTATTCTCCATCATTACTGACTATAATACCTTCAAGGTAGAAAATGTTCCACAATAAATTCAACCATTATTATGTTCCTTTTTTCCTTCTTTGCAATTTGAGAACCCTTTATTATAATTACCTCATGGACAATGACCCAATTTATTTATCAAAGCAGGGGAGATTGAAACTCGAAGGCGAGTTAAAACAGCTTAGGACTGTCGAACGGCCCCGAATCATCGAAGAAATCACGCGCGCCATGCAACAGGGGGATCTCTCCGAAAACGCCGAATATCATGCCGCCAAGGAGGCTCAAACGCATATTGAGCGCAAAATAGGCGAACTCGAAGATAAACTTAGCCGGGTGCGCTCAGTTGATATCGATAATATCCCTTCCGACAAGGCTTATCTTTTTGCCAAGGTTCTGGTAAGGGATTTAAAGCGGGATGATGAGATTGAATATCAACTGGTTCCTCCTGAGGAAGCAGATGTTGATAATGATATTATTTCGATAAAATCTCCAATTGGAGCGGCGCTTTTGGGAAAAACGGTTGGTGAGCAGATTGAAATCAAGGTCCCGGCGGGGATAGTTCATTACGAAATATTGAAGATCTCGAGAGAATAAAAAAATTCTCTATACAATTTACGGTAGAGAACTTTTATTATAAATTCAAAGCGCTTTTCTACTATTCTTCTTCTTCGTCATAGCCCCCCATATCGAGATCATCTTCCTCGTAGTACTCCTCATCTTCAGAGACAACCTCTGCGGCCATATCAGCACACTCGATAGAACAGTAAACCAGTCTATCCTGCTTGATCGGCTTGCCGGAGAACCTCTCACCACAAAAGGCGCAGATCATATAAAATCCTCCATTTTCCAACCGATGTCTCAAAAAATTGCAGAAGATAAAAACAAATTATTTTTCAAACAGCAAGTAAAAATTTATCCGTTTACAAAGATTTTAAAACTTCAAAATACCATACCTCAATTTTCTATTACAAACTTTTCATGAAAAAAGTTCATTTCATTCAAATATTTTTGGGCTGTCGAATTGTCTGCCATATCTTGCAGGTAGGCATGGGATTACGTTGTGTGGTGTGTAAGGCACCCGACCATGGCGGAGTCGATCAATAACCTTCAGAAGCTCAGGGCCGTTTGCCATGACGAGTCAAATTAAATGACATCTTGCGATAGACTCAGCTGAGCGAAACCACTGTTATCGAAACGAACCCATTTTGAAAATGGTTATCTATTTGTATATCAATATGTTATGAAAAATGGGTTCGTTTTTTTATTTTTCGTCTTTCGGTTTTCCACAGATTGTCTATGGCTTGCGGACATAGTTATATCCTCCTATTTATTGGCCTCAGGTCGGATTTACCATTAAAGTTGTAGTGATTTTGTGTGGAAGGGATGCATGAATGTGTCAGGAAAGGGTTCCTGACACCGCGCAACCATTGACAAACGTGCCAATGATCAATTTCTGGATATAGATCCGTATCGAACTTCGGTTGGATTCAAAGGCGCTTCGGTGGGATTGATCGTGATGCTTGTAGCGACCGTCCTGATTGCCGCCGTTCTTATCTTTATTCTGATAGATCGAAACAGCGATGGCGATAATAAAACCGCCATAGTAGTTCCTTTTGTGACAATTATGACAATAATGTTAGCTTTGATAGCGACTCGCCTTCGGTCAAAGCGGAAATGATCTTTGGAACTTTGAAAAATTATTTTAGAAGCGTCATCTTCTTGGTTATTCTAAAGCCATCAGCTTCAAGTCGGTAGAAATAAACGCCTGATGAGACAGTTTGCCCCGTTTCATCTATTCCATTCCAAATTATACCAACCTCTCCGACATTATTCTTTCTGGAAAATCTCTTCACTCTTCGCCCCGAAACGTCAAAAATCTCAAGATTCCAGTCGCTTTTTACGGGCAACGAAAATTTAATCTCCGTGCTTGAATTGAACGGATTGGGATAATTTTGAAAAAGAATATAATTCTCAGGAAGTGCGTCTTCATTGCGGCTTTCCTCTACCGGCAGAATATCTTGAATAGTCAGATTGATTTTTTCGCCATAATACCCCGCCGCGGAGGCAAAAATCAGCTCCGGTCTCTGCGAGGTATATTGAATAGTCATGATTTCTGTGAGCGTCTGTTGCGCGAACAGATCATGGATTGCCAATATTGTAAGTGTATCATTTCGCCAATTATGGTATAATTTAATATTCAATAATGATGGTTCCAGTAAGGGATTAATATCCAAATCTTGAGTGCGAAATTTCAACCAAAGGCCACCTATCGGTTTTTCACATTGAGTATATATACCTACGCGATCGCTGTCATTGCGCAATGTGAGCCTTCCCTCCAAGGCAGTATCAGGAAAATTATTGACTATATGCCGAATATAACATACATAATCCTCAATAGTGCCGTGGATACCATCACCATTAATATCATAACACATTACCTCAAAAGATCTATCAGGATCATCGCTAAAGGGATAACCTAACAGGAAATAATTTAGAATTGCAATGGCATCACCAATCTCGTCAGAAATGCCATTCTGATTGAAATCCCACCGGCAATCAATACTATCCGAACACATTATCTCAATCGATCCGTTTGCGAAATCGACTCCCCGTTCTGCAACAACCCGCCCAGGATAAATTGCCGAGATACATTCCGATGGCGCACCATTATAAGTCGGAAATGATGTATCCTTGGTTATATCAAGATTATCGAAATCAATTACATTTTTTGATACAAAGGCGACATCTTCATTCGGAGAATAAATCATGTTGTCCCGACAGCTTTCCCAATAAAATCTTATCGGGGTAAGCGCGCATTCAAAATAGCGATCATTTTTTACATAGAATTTGATGGAAACCAAATCCTCGCCCTTGTTGACGACAAAGCAGGAGTCGTCTTGATTATTAGATTCGCCGTCGTAAAAGGCGGAGATTCTTATCAATCCCTCCAAAGAATCGCCATTCTGAGCAGGAATCGTAGTCGTCTGATAATTCATCGTCCACCCGCCGCATTTTTCTAAAAAGTCCCCCGCTCGCACATTCACGAAAGATAAAATGGTTGTATCATACGCTACTGTAAGCAGAAATTTGTCGATCGGCTTTTCGCCCCGATTTGCGGAAATGCTTATGTACGCATAATGCCCCTGTAACTGATTATAGACCTTTTCAATCAGAAGTTCAAATGGCGCTTGACCGCCAACAGCATGAAAGCTCGAGAAAAGAAAAATAGCCGCAATTAATATTACTTTATAAATCGCCATAATCATTGCAAGAAAAATGGAATTAGCTTATGGTTTTATTTTAATCAAAAATTTGGATTTGTCAAGCAATTATAAGACATAAAAAAATGGGAACCCCGACCTTTTCATGGGCAGAACAACACAAGATTCCGGCAGGAGGGACTCCTGCCGGCGCATAAAAAAGGGTTACTGACACCGCAAAAAATGGGCACAAATGGATTAGGGGCAGATGAGGATCCGGTCCGTCAAGAGCCGGAGTCTGACGGCCAATTGCCGGACCACCCACAATATCGGAATCCCCTCAGGCGGAGATGAGAATTGGCATAGATATCCGATTCATCTGATTTTTCGAGCAAAATATCATTCAAAAAATACAAGTAATCTATCCATCAGATTTTTCGGAATTCGGTCGAAAATAAATATAGCCTGCAATCGCCCGATTGGTGACTGATATAATAATCCCAATTCGGGTTTGGTATGGTCTTTTTACCATACTTTATTGGGAATGTTGAAAAAGTAGGTCTACAACAAGCCGAAAATTAAGGGTTTTTCAACAGTTCCCATTGCAGATTGGAGATATAGAAAAAAAGAGGAAAAAGGCAATTATGGTCAAGCATGAAGCAGGTTATAATTATATTCGCCCCGGACAATTCCGGCGGTATACCGACTGGTTTTTGCCGATAACGGTTTTTCTTGGAGCCATGGCTTTATATGTAAAGACAATGGCGCCATCAATTTTTTGGGGCGATTCGGCGGCTTTCGCGACAAGCAATTATATGCTTGGATTGCCTCATTCCCCCTCATTTCCGCTTTATACGCTACTGGGGCGATTGATAAACCTAATTCCTAATTTGCATCCCGCTTTTGCCTCGAATCTGATGTCTGCCATTTTTGCGGCATTATCAGTGACGTTGTTTTTCATTCTGGTAAAGCAGATGGCCGAGACTCCGGTTATACAGACCAATAGTAATAGACGAATGCTGGGAAGTAAAAAAATTGACTTCGGCACCGAGGATATTGCGGCTGAAACTATCTTGGTTGAAACTGACAGTATTTCCAAGCCGATCATTGTGATTATCCCCTGTTTGGCGGTAACAGCCTTATTTGCCATTTCCTTGCCGGTTTGGCTTTCGGCAGTGAGAGCTGAAGTATATTCACTTCATCTGTTTCTTTCATTTGCCGCCGCCCTGATTACATTTCGGGGAATTACGGCCAATAAGAAGAGATTCTTTTTTCTTGGAATCTGGCTTTATGCGCTAAGTTTTGCGAATCATCCTCTTTTGGCTTTGGCCTTTGCTCCCGCCTTTCTGTATCTTATATTGATTGCCCTTCCATCAATTGGATTCAAGCCCGCAATTTTTGGCGTTTTGGGTTTATTGTTTATAGCAGGATTCTCGGTTTATTTCTATCTTCCAATTAGATCGGCTCTGGAACCTGCCATAAATTGGGGGCGTCCAGATTTGCTCTCTTCATTCTGGACGGCCATTACACGCTCATCCGACATGACCAATTTTTCTCAAATGACCGCGGCGCCGGATTATCTTATGAGACTGAAAAAGATTGGCTTTTATTCGGCAGATCAAATTGGTTGGCCGTTGATTGGTATGGCTCTATTTGGACTATGGGGTATTTATAAAATTTCTCGCAAATTATTTCTCTATTTTCCTCTTGCGATCCTCGGAAATATGGCCATTGTTCTTTGGGCGGCAGATTTTACGCCCCGGAACTACGACATGGTTAATTATTTGTCGCCACTTTTTGGCTTGATATTGATCATAGGTGTTGCCGGAATGTTATATCTACTAAGATTCCGGATTGCGGCGCTTCAATCCTCAATTGCCATAACTGCTTTAATCGGGGTGTTTGCCTATTTTGCAATAGGCAAAAATATGCCGATTGCCGATATGTCTCACCTTGATGGTCCGGAAGTTATCGCACAGAATGTAGTTAAGAATCTGCCTCAAGGTTCGCTATTAATTGCGGCCGAAGATGATCTTCTTTTGCCCTTATGGTACAGCGCCTATGTCGATTCATCGGCCGGCAATATTAGAATCATTTCAGCGGGAGGTATGAACAATGCCAAATATAGAAAGCAACTAACCATCAACTATCCTGACTTAGCATATCCGGCGGATTTTACCAATGACCTTCCCGGACAGCCGGATAGTCTCACGGCGCAATTATGCCGCTTGAATGTCCGGAATCGTGATGTCTATATACAATATGGGGCGCCCGGAGTTGATTTTGCATCAATTGAACCATCGGGGCTATTGTTCAAATATGTCGGTTCCAACACAAAACCGATAGTCGAAAAAGAAAGCTATAAGACTCATATCAGTATGATGGAAAAGCTTGTGGCCAAAAATCCCCATGAGGCGATGACTTTAGATTTTGCCGGAAGATGGCTTTTTAATACAGCAGTCTATTTTGAAAGAATCGATCAGGTCGAAATTGCCTGGCAATTGTTTAATAAGGCGCTGAGTATCGATAAGCAAAATATTGATATGCGTATTCGTCTTGCGGCCGCTTTAGCCCGCGCCGGCAAATTAAAAGAAGCCCTGCAATATATCTCGCAGGCTCTTGAAATTGACCCCAACGACAAAAATAGCCTTGAATTAGGCAGACATATTGTCAAGGCTTTGGAGAAACAGAGGACGGTTGCGGCCAATGATTGAGATTTCGGCGCCAATTACCATTGATTATTGGCTTTTCGCCGGAGACGGCTTATTCTTTTACTCAATTCATCTCTCAGAAATGGGCTTGGAGGGGAACATGATTTCGCCTTTTCGGCGCAGCCCAGGGCAATGGCAAAATCTCCGGCGCGATGCTCATAAAACTTGGCCAGTTCCACCAGTGATAAGAATGATTCTATTGAATCATTTTCGGCAAGTTCATGCCAAATTGAAACCGCCTTGTCGAATTCCCTTGTTCGTTTGAATGACATTGCCTGTAGAAAAAGAAGGTCTTTTCTACCATAATCCCTTATAATATCTCCAAATCCCGCAAGCAAATTGCATATTTCACCATACTCGCCCCGCCTCTCCATCATCTTGGCGATTGAGAGAATGTCATCAGGTTGGAGTAAGGCCCCGGCCGGATTACTCAGAATTTCGGAAATATGATGCAATAAAAAATATAATGATATTATATCATCGACATTATGCTTAACCACTCGTTTCAAATCGGATATTTCTTCGGTTGAAAGCCAGTTGAAATAAACCGCCGGAACCAAATACCCGGGGATATCATCATAGCGATAATACCCCAATATTTCTCTTTCAACATTCCCTAATGAACAATCTTTCAGACGCCTTTTATATAATCTTCTGGTGGTATGAAGAAGGTCAATATGTTCTCTATGCTCTACACTTCTGGAAACCCTATGAAGAGCTAATCGGTCCAAAAGAATGGGCATATCAAAGGCTTTGCCGTTGTAGCTGACTATCACGGTATCATCTTCAATTTCCGTCCGCAATGCCTCCAGCATGGCGGCTTCATCCGGATAATCAGGCAGGAAGTATTGACTTACCTGAAATCCATCTTCTTTAATCATACCAAAACCAATCAAAAATGGCACGGTACCGGCGCCGCCGGAAAGACCGGTGGTTTCCATGTCAAAAAATAAGAGTTTATTGGTATGGAGAGGTCCCTTATTCTCCCCATTGACATAATGATCATATCTCATCAGCGATGAATCGACTCCCCCGACGGTATCATTCCCATGAGAATGAAATTGAGGGAAATTGGTAATGATTTTAATAAAATTCCCCTCCGGCGATGTATGTAATTGTCCGCCGAGCGCCTCGCGGGCATTTTTGTATCGTACGGGAAGTTTTTGAGACTCCTCGCTATTCTTATTTCCGGCAATATGCGCGGAAAACCGATCAAGCTTATTGCGAATCATATTTATCGATGATTTTGTTCATGTAAAAAAGCACTGTGGAATCCGTCTCGTGCGGTTGTGCCAGTTCAATAAAGCCGCAAACCAGTGGATTATTGGCAAGATACATGGCCTCGACCGACATAATTCGCCTCATGGGATTTTCAGAATGAATTTGTGCGTGGAGAACTATGATAGCGCTATCGGTGCCAATAAGACCCAATGTCGTGCATCCCAGATTTCCCAGAAGGGTATCGGCCGAATTCAGAGAATCAGAAATGGCGCCTACAGCGGCATCGCCGAATTTAACCAGAGCCTCTGAGGCGCACAACCGGGCCCCATAGAAATTATCCCCCAGCATATAAACCAGCAACGGTATTGAAGAAATCATTTTCAGTTGACCTGATGATACTGCCGCCGATTTTCGGACTGTTTCAACCGTATCCAGCAATAAATTTAATACAGTTTGATCTCCGAGATGGTCGCCTATTTTCCCCAGCGCACCGGCACAATCTGAGCGTACCCGCCAGTCATAATGGTCTGAGACATTTATTATACCGGAGACAGCCGATGAATCCCTTATTTCTCCCAAAGTATAACATATCCGGCTCACCTGCTCGGCATTATCAAGATTTAACGCTCCCAAAAGATACGGCACGGCCAGTTTTCCAATTTTGACCAGAATATTGTTGATGGTCAGCCTTTCGCGGGCATCTTGAGTATCATATTTTTCAATCAACCTCGGAACGGCAGGCGTTCCGAGGGCGGCGATTGAATCTATAGCCGGTTGCACCATCTTCTGATATTTCACCTCTCCTGATGAGGCAATAATAAATAGCGAATCAACCTTTTTTATAATTTCCGGCGGAATTCCCTCGACAGCAAAAATTGAATAAACCGGAGAAGCCAAGATTAATAATATCAATGAAATATTTCTAATCATTCCCCAAATTTTCTCCTGCAAGCATCCAACTTATTGACCCTTTGCCTTGATGCTATCCTGCTTTATAAGCTCCCAATCCATGCCGCCGCCCCATTTGGACGGTGTTTTCCAGATAAGATTATCGCCGCCATTGCCATCATACTTATCCGTGCCATTTAAATCCAAGAATAATCCAATGGAACCGAAATCGCGACGGGCATCGCCAAATCCTTGGGTATTATGCTTTTTCATGACATAATAGGCATCATCGCCACGGTCATCGATTTGAATGCCAAATCCGTTGGCCGAACCGGCCGCCTGCGATAAATCATAGGCATGATAAATATCATTCCCGTTTCTATCAAGCATGATGGCGCAGGAATAATCATGTCCGCACCCCTGCATTAATCCCTTTCCACGGTAAAAATCATTGCCCGACTGGTCCAATAATACTCCCAATGACATGTGAGTGGCGGCGCCCTGTGCATATTGATATGATATATATTGGTCGTTCCCGCCGGAATCATATATCAACCCCAATGACCACCAATAGCTTGTCCCTTGAGCAAAAATATCCGAAAGATAGCTATCGTTTCCGGCAAAATCAATTATGGCGCCGATTCCCCCCGACATATACGGCCTAAACCCATAGGCAAACCCCTGAGATAATGATAGAAAATGGTCTTCGTATCGCAAAACATCCTTGTATTTATTCCCGGCAATATATGAATCATTTCCAGTGTAATCCACTATCAGTCCCGCTCCTTCGGGTCCGCCAAAACCCTGGGCGTATAACGCTCCCGAATATATATCGTTTCCACCGGCATCCATTAAGACACCCAAACCAAATGTCCCCGCCCCTTGAGTGTGAGTATCGCCATAGTATTTGTCATGCCCACTGCTGTCGAAAAGGAATCCAAATCCGAAATATCCGGACGCGCAGGAAAAGCTCCCGCCGTTATATATATCATCCCCGGACATATCAAACAATAGCCCCGCCGACATGCATCCCGAAGCAATACAATATGCCGAATTGGCATTATAGATATCATTTCCGGATAGGTCGATGATAATTGTCCCATGCGGTTTTTCTGGGTTATAGGTTAAATCATAGCGGTCATCGCCGCCGAAATCAATAATGAAATTATATTCACCCTTGTAAGAATCATTTTTGGGGCCGCCTATAATCCATCCTTTGTTTCGCCCCAGAAACTCGCCTATGCCGCTCTTTGACGGCAAATCAACCGTATCCTTGAGCATTCGGGAAATATCGGCCTTTTGAGCCCTAAGGTCAGAGGTTAATAAATTTATTTCGCGGAACAGATCAATCGTCGTCGTCATGCCGGCGGCAATAATGAAATCCTTCCTGATTTTTGCCCCAAATTTGACAAACTGCTTGGTATATTCTTCTTCAATATTCTGGATGGAATCAATCTGCTCCGGTGTGCGATGTTCATCAGCCGTGTCTTCGGTCAAAAGCTCCCGGAATTGATTTATCAGAAATTTTTTCTCGTTTGGACGAAGCAGAGCAAAGGCGGAATCCGACGATGGAGGAATTACATTATAAAGATAATGATACACTTTTCGCAAAAGGCGGTTAAATTCATTGGACCGATAGAATAAATCCATTCCCCGCTTGGTTTCGGTGCCCACCGACTTGTCAATCATCATACCCCGGGCAGTCTGACCTTCTTTAGCCATCTGCTCAAAGACAAAATTCAAAATTGGTTCCGGTTTGAGCGATAAACAAGTATCTTTGTACAATTCTACAAATTCTATCATCCCATAAGGATGCCGCATCAAATTTGCCACACTGGCCAACCGGAAAGAATCTTTATTGGTATAATCATCGCGGAAGGTCAAATCGGTTAGTTTGAGATTCATCATTCCCATCAGCCGTTCCAACCCCTGACGCTCATATACGGAATCCGGAATATTCTGCGCAAAGAGAGAAATACCGAACAAAGAGAGGAGAATAACAATCCAAATACATCTCATATCGCAAAATAAACGGGAGTTTATGTTTGAGGTCAATAACTTTTTGCTGGTGGGAAAGGCAATGAGATTTTCAGCTGATTATCTTCAGCAATTTTTGGCCATAATATTTTATTCCGACTTGGCAATATCTGTCAACGCTTGTCCCAATTCCGTTAAATCCGTTATCGGGCGTTGGCAAATAAAATTTCGGCAAATATAAACCGAAACCTGACCGCCTGATTTTCGCCCCTCCAAAAGGGGAATACTTTCGGAGCCATTATCCGATACGATTAAAGTCCCATTGGGAATATAATGCTGATAAATTTTCCTAAGAAAATTTTCCCGATCCAAAGTTCCGACTACAACAATCTCATTTCTTTCGTAGATAAGCTCAACCAATACCCCGAAAGCTGATATCATCCCCTGCGGCATTCCGGAAATCGCCCCCGATAGAGCCATCAGAAACTTTCCCCCATTCTTTTCCAATTTGGCCTGTCCGGTTATTCTTCCAAGCTTGATAAGCGCCTGAATTAGTATTGAACCGGGCGCCGGAAGAGCGCCATCGGCAATGTCTTTGGGTCGGATATAATATTCTTCGGGATTATCTGCCGCCAAAAATAGATTTCCCATATCATCAGAAAACAGCATCATCGCCCTATGCGATAGTTCGACCGCAAGTTCTATCCACCGGTAATCATGCACTGTCTCATAGAGGTCTATTAAGCCTGCCATGAAATAGGCATAGTCCTCAAGAAATTCTCCCCTTGAGGTCGCTCCATCACGATATGAATGAATCAATCCGCCATTCACAATCATATTTTCTTTTATAAATAGCGCCGCTTTTATAGCCGCCGATTTGTAACGATCATCAAAGATAATCTGATACCCTTTGCAGAAGGCGGATATTGCCAGACCGTTCCATGAAATGAGTATTTTATCATCAGTTAGCGGTCTTACCCGCTGGGAACGAAAGTCAAAAAGCTTATGCTTTAATTCGTTAATAATCTTTATTAATTCATCATCAATTAGTTCAGTTCGTTCAAAGTATCTCAGCGAAGATTTATCAACATTCAAAATATTGGTATTATTTTCGAAATTGCCGTATTCACTGACATTGAAATATTTGCAAAAAATATCAGCCTTTTTCCCAAGAATTGCGTCTATTTCGCTTTTTGTCCAGACATAATATTTACCTTCCTCGCCTTCACTGTCGGCATCAAGCGATGAATAAAACCCGCCCGATTTATCGGTCATTTCCCTCAGGATAAAATCCAATGTCGCTTCTACAATTTGCCTATATGGCTCATTTTTGGTTATCTGATATGCCTCACCATAAGTCACCGCCAGCAGGGCATTATCGTAGAGCATTTTTTCAAAATGAGGCACCAGCCAACGCCCATCAGTCGAATAACGATGGAATCCTCCTCCAAGCTGGTCATATATTCCGCCGTATGCCATTGCTTTCAGCGTCTTTTCCACCGCCGATAAGGCGTCGGCACTATGACTTACCGAATACCATTTAAGGAGAAATGACAATTCAATAGGGTGCAGAAATTTCGGAGCCATTCCAAATCCGCCATTAACCGAATCATAACCATTCATAACGGCACGATATCCCAATTCCACTGAAGATTTATCCGGAAGTTGAGCCGCACCATTTGGCACAGGCGATGATTTTAAAGCATATAAAATTTTATCCGCAATTTCATCAATATGGTTGCGCTCGGCCCGAAAGCCTCCGGCTAATTCCGTTATGACATATTTAAACCCGGGTCGGCCATGTCCGTTTTCTGGCGGAAAGTAAGTCCCGGCAAAGAAAGGTTTCAGCTGAGGTGTAAGAAATACCGAAAGCGGCCAACCGCCGGAACCGGTCATAGCCATTGTGGCCTGCATGTAAATCTGATCGATATCCGGACGCTGTTCCCTATCGACCTTAATGGCTATATAATTTTCATTCAATATGGACGCTATTTCCTCATTCTCGAATGATTCTTTTTCCATCACATGGCACCAATGGCAAGCGGCATACCCTATGGACAGAAAAATCGGCTTGTCATCATGCTTGGCCTTTTCAAGCGCTTCTTTTCCCCATGGATACCAATCGACCGGATTATGGGCATGAGATAAAAGATAGGGAGAGCTTTCATTGATTAAATGGTTGTTATATTTATGGGAATTATTATCGGCATTGGCGTTCATACATTTTGCTCCTCAATTTGAAACAATAAATCACAACGATTGACTTGAGAAACAATCTGTATGATAAACAGTTCCGGCAGATTGGCGGATATATTAATCGATTCCTATTACCATTGCAATAGGGAGTGATAGACGACCCGAGAGATAGGGAATAGTTTTATTGTTGCCGATTATGTGCGAAAAATTATCAACAAACTCCAATCCAACATTTAAATCCAAATATCCATATTTATGCAAATATCCGGTAAATTGCAGGTTGGCATTCCATTTTCCTTCAACGGCGCCCGATGGAAAAGATTCTTGATAATTAGGATTCTCATCCCAAGGCGTGCTCCATGGATCGTTATAATTTCCTTTCCCTTTTCTTTGATAACTAAGATTAAATGTCATCCGTTGGAGATAGTCAAACCATTTAATAGCGGAAATGCTTAACCTATCGCCATCACAACCAAATTCATGACCAATCAATTTGCCTCTATTTTCATAACGATTTAGTGATCGGGGTTGGTTATAAGTACGGTTGGTTATTCTCAAATACTCCAACTCAAAATCAATATTCTTGATGACATCAATTGAGCGCCATTTTAAATCAAGACCGACTTCGTTTGGCTCCTTATCGCCGGGATTGTCACTTTCGATTTGATAGTCGTCTATAAGTACCTGTCCGGATAGTTTATGGCGACTTTTTAGAAAAAGAGCAAAATCGAATCCCAGAAATACATTGTCATCCACATTATCGTTCAATTGATTGGAATGGAAAAACATAAATGGATTTATATAGGCAAACTCGATATTTCTTCCCACCCCTCCATAAACAATTGTTTCAAAAAATCCAAGATGCAGATTATTGGAAATTCTCAGATCGAGCCTATGCCCGGAAAAATAGCGATTCTCAAATTGGTCAGGTGAAATCGAATAGGATAACCTTTGTAATTGCCCTATTTGATATGTAAAAAATATTCTTCCTTTATGTATTTTTGCCGAAAATGCATCCATTGGGCAAGCCGTGGAAGACAAAACCAGCGAGTTTATTCCATATCCCCAATTTGAGGAAAACCTTCCGGCAATTATGTCAAGATTTTTCCCCTCATAATTTATAAAAGCATTATCGATTTCGCCTGCAATCCCCCGCCATTTTTTGCCGGTGTAATTTGGGTCATCATAAAATGTTTCATCAATGTGAAAACCGGCATAAATATTGGTTCTGTTAAATGGCGATGCTATCACGCCGCCCCGCAATGACTCATAGGCTTTGGCCCGTGAATAACCCGCCACGCGGAAACTCTCAGCAGGAATAATATATGTCAATAAATCCCTATTTTGCAAAGACGATACCTTTTTAAGAAAAATGTTCTCTTGAAAGTTAAGAGCCAATCTGAAGGGGGCCACGGAATGGATATTGCGTCCGTTTCCGGCCATAATATCATTGCGCTCTGAAACCTCATATAATAATTTATATTCGGGAATATCAGGCGGCATAAATTGCGCTGACGCCTGCCCATGAAAAACAGACAAAATTGACAACAATAGTAATAAAATCAGAAATCCTCCCTGAATCCAAAATCGGGAGGCGCTGATGATGATACTAAACCCCATTTCCTTTAAGAACCGTTGGAATCGTTTTGGCCAAAATGCCGGCATCTTTTGCCAGCGACCAATTATCAATATATTCAAGGTCAAGCCTCATCCATTCTTCAAAATCAACATCATTCCGGCCATTTACTTGCCAGAGGCAAGTTAGCCCCGGTCTAACGGAAAGACGGCGCCTCTGCCATGATTTATACTGTTCCACCTCCTCTGGAAGTGGCGGTCGGGGACCGACCAGGGACATATCGCCGCAAACGACATTTATCAGTTGGGGTAATTCATCAATGGAATATTTTCTTAAGAATTTTCCGACAGTAGTAACCCGGGGATCACAGCTCATCTTAAAAACAGGGCCCGTCATTTTGTTAAAATGTATTAAACCGGATTTAAGATTTTCGGAATTAAATCGCATTGTCCGTAATTTAAGCATAGGGAATAGCCTACCATTTTTGCCACACCGCAGTTGATGGTAGATAATCGGTCCGGAAGAGTCAAGCTTGATGGCAATAGCCGCTATGATAAAAATAGGTATTGATAAAATAATTCCGGCTACTGCTGTGGAACGGTCAAATATATCCTTAATCAACATGGCGGCAGGGTTCTTTTCATTTGGATGAAAGATAAGTACCGGATGACCATTTAAAGATGACTTATTGCATTGAGATATTTTGCGCTCGAAAATATTCGGCAATATGCAGATATTTACTCCCATTCTTTCAAGCGTCTCGAATATTCTTTGGCCGGCTATCAGGTCCTCTTTTTCAAGCGCCAGTAGAGCGCAGTCAAGCTGGTTACAAGCAATGATCTTTATCATATCGTCGGGATGTCCGATAAGTGGAATATCGCGATAACGCCAAAATCCCTTTTTATGCAGGTCAATAAATCCTATGATTCTTAAATTTAGTTCTGGATGGTCGAGAATTAGGTCGGCTGTTTCCTTCCCTTTTTTCCCAGTTCCGATAATGATTGCTGTTTTATCTGATGCCTGCGATGGGCGATATTGCCGACTCTTCAAGGAAAAACTGGCGTAAAGCCGAGCAATGGCAAAGATAACCAATTGCACTATAAAATTGGCCGCCAGTATAATCCTGAGGGCATAATTTTCCATTCCCAAATTAACAAAAAATAGAAACACCGTGAGGACCATTAGGAATCGCAACTCCACCGAAACAAATCTCCGAGAGTCTGTAAGTTCGTTTTTGAGGAGGAAATCGGTATTGGATGGAAGCCTTAACTGCACCACTATTTGGACAATTATGGCGAAAAGCCAAATGGCCTCGGCACTATCAAATGATTGAAATAAAATCGTATTATGAATAATAAAAGCAAAAACGCCGGAAAGTCCCAAAATCTTGAATAACCTGTATGAGATAACTTCCAATCGTCTGATATCAAGCAGATTCATTTTATTTGAATCAATATATTTCTTGCTAAAGAATTGCACCGGTATTTGCCTCAGCTGACCTATGTAGTACAACCTTTTTTGATAAGGGCGATTCGCGATAAAACCAGTCCGGCATTTCTTCAAACACACCAATTATCTTTTCACTATAAGAATCAGCGCCGACTATTATCGAGACGTAATCTTCCATCTGTGCATATCCGCTCAAATCATAGGCAAATATCTCTTTTGAATTCAGAAAACTTGTTACCATTTCAGGATGAGCGACTTTAATAAGAAGGTGTTCTGCCGGCGTTGGCCGACAGGACAAACCAAACCGGCGAAGCCTTGAACACAGATAGATAATATTTTCATGGACAAGCCCAACCTGCTTGGTGATATAATCAATGTTTTCAAGGAAGGCAATTCCCGCCGCCATCGCTACCGCCGGAGCTTGAGCATCAGGTTGACGTTCCGAAATCTCAGCAAGATTGGCCGCTGAACTCAACAAATAAGAGAATCTATATTCGACCGGTAATATTCCCTCAATGAGCGACCTGACCAGGACTAAATTGTCGCATCTGCGAACCAACTCCGATGATGTTTCCCCGTAATATTCATAATAAGCTTCATCAACAATCAGTATCGCCCGATTACAGTATTCGCTAAGCAATTTAATTTCTTCATTGTTGAAGACCATTCCGCTGATTTCGTTGGGATTGGCAAGGTAAATAATTTTCGTATTTTCATTACAGCTTTCCATTATTGCGCTTGGCTCCGATGTAAATGGAGAATACCCGTGGCAATATTTAACTCCTATCCCGTGTTCTTGGCATATTTCCGGCATAAAATCGGGCGCCGGCGATACTATCAATATTTCATCTCCCGGTCCGGCGAAAGTTGAAACAATTGAGTCAATAGCCGTCATGCGATACGGCGAAATCCTTATAGCCGAAGGCGGAAGCCCCGTATATCGAGTTAACATATCGTTCAGCCGCCACCTATTATTATCTTGAGCAATTCCCTGATTGGAGTTCTGAATGAATTCCTCAATGGCTTTGATTACTCCGGGCGGAGGCGAATGAAGAAATTGATTGGGTCTTATATATGGGATTTCTTTCTTCTGATCCGTATATGCATATTGAAATTTTGGTTCGTCTGATAAATACATGGTATTATAGCGCCCTGTGTTATGGCATTCTTCCTCGCTAATAAACAATCATATCTCAGGTCTTAGTGGGCCCTTCTATTTTTTTTATCGGCTTATTAGAACTCTTTTTGAAGATATTTCTTGCCGAAAATTTTATCGGAGAATTGAGAATCCTCTTTGTTTTCCATAGAAATTTTCTGCCGAAATTCGGCATGATTATTTGGCGTGTCTCAGCTCCAATTTCCGGATTATAGACTTCAAACCGCAAAAGATATGGTGAATGCAAAAGAGCAACTTTCATATCATCAATATTATCGGTTTGGAAATCCTCGATAAGAATATATGCCTTCCCCACTTCTTCAATATTATGGGCGTCGCTACCGGCGACCTGAGGTATATCAGGATAGGCCTTTAGATATTTATCTGAGGCCAAAATTGCCTCTTCAGAACATCGGAAATTAACTGCTTCGATTAGGTCTATTTTGGAAAGCCCTCGACCGGTTTCTTCTCCGGTCAAAAGCTCGTCTTTGTATCTATTATGGAGTAATCCCGTTCCCTCACGCAATGGATGCGGAAGCATCGCCAACCCGCCCTGCGCGTGAATTTCATCTATTATGCTATCAATATCTTTTGAGACAATTTCAGAATGCAAAAACAGGCCTATTAAATGAGTCCCCTTTTCACAGGTGATTTCCATACCCGGAATAACCATCACCTTGGTCTTGATTTTCATGGCAGCATCAATGGCCAACATATTGTCATGGTCACAAATGGCGATGGCATCAAGTCCATTTTTTTCAGCCGTTCGAATTAATTCCTCAACTTCCATTTTGCTGTCGATGGAATACTTCGTATGGGTATGTAGATCAATTTTCATTATTCAGCCGTAAAATCCATTTTACTGTTTGATCTTATTTGCAAAGATGATGCCCAGACAACAAATAGAATATAATCATATAATCGACAGAATTGCAATAACTTATGATATTCGAACGCCGCCCCGAAATAGGCCGTGGAGTTTTCTCCGAAAATATTTCCATATCATCAAGAAACTCCTTCCCAGTAAAAAAAATGCCGCCCGGCAGGATATGACTTATGCCGGGCGGCTAAGGAAGGTGAGAATGGGTAATTCTTCTATGCCTTTTTTATAATCGATCTATGATAAAGACCGATGTCAGAACACCTCCTATTATTGAGACTGATGTGGATAAGGTTTTAACCCAATCATGATTTTTTTTCAATTCGGTCGGGACTACTATGGCGTCGCCAATATCTACTTTCTTGCCTAACGTCCCATTACCGGCAAATACCTGTCCATCGGCCTTAATTAATCTCGTATTTTTCTTGTCTGCCTGATTGGTAAAATTGCCGGCCCTTTCTACATAATATTTTGCATTTTTGCCGGGCTCAAATTTGATTGTTCCATTTGCGCCCACTGAGCCCATCACGGAAATACCACTTGGAATCTCGGGTATGTATATTAAATCCCCATTCTGAAGGGTAACATTTCCCTTTTCGCCATTACTGGCAATTATCCTATCCATATCGATAATAATTCGATTCATACTCTCAATATTAAATTTAATCAACTCGACTTTTCGGATATTTCCGCTGGAATCCTCTTCCAGAGGTTGTGAATTTGAAATAATCTCCGGTAATTTCTGTCTGACCAAATTAGCGCCAATCGAAGAACGCTGAAAGATTGCCCCTTTAGGAAACGCCCTATCCGCAAACCCGCCGGCTCGGTTGATTAAATCATATAATGTCTCATTTCTGGATAGCAATGAATATTGCCCGGGGAATTTGACTTCCCCGTCAATTTGCACCAGGCGATGCAATGTCCAATCGGGGATTCGTCTTATAAAGACCCGATCATCTTCAAAAAGTATCACCTCTTTTGTAATTTCACCGGCAAGGTCAATATGTTGAATTTCAACCCGGCCAATATTATCTGTTCGCGCCACTTCGCAGTCAAATTGATAGGCGTTCCTCTTGAGGTCACCGGCAAGAAAAATCAAATCGGCCAGTGTCATTCCATCATATAGGGGATATTGTCCGGGGCGCGCCACTTCGCCCTCTATATACACAAATTTTTTCCTTTTTACTTCATCAATACTGTACACATGTAGCGAATCAAGGTCCTGTAACAACAAATTTTGATTTCCTGATATCACTTCATTCAAATTCACTGGAATAATGACAGTCCGTCGGTCAGGATATCGTCTGAATAGATTGGCTCGCTCATAATACACATTTTCCGGTAACAGCTCACCCTGATAAACCAATTCCTTCAAAGTCGTTGAGTCCTGTCGCTCCACCATACCCGGGTGTTTCACCATGCCGGCAATAAAAGCCACTTTCCTTTTCATATTATAGGATGAAGAGATGGTCAATTTATCGCCATCGATTAACTCTATATCATCACTGTCATTGCCGGTTTTAGCATTCATGTTCAGATCATAAACTATCCGTTCATCATTTTCCGATATTCGTTCCAGAGTGATTTTATCGAGATATGCCTCGGCCGTTGTGCCGCCCGCAAGTTCAAGCAATTGGCTGACCTTTTCGCCCTCCAATAGTTCGTAGATTGCCTTACGTTTGACTTCGCCGGCAATTGTCACCTGCGGCCCGGATACGGGAATAAAAATAGCATCGCCCGATGATAGACGAACATCGCTCTTGCTGTCTCCTTTTAGCAGGAATTGATATAAATCGACACTCTTTTCAATTTGGTTGTTGCGTAACAGTTTAATGTCTCGCATTGAGCCCCGTTCATTTGGGCCTCCGGCAAGGTAGAGGGCATTAAATAATGTCATAAGCGAACTGACTGTATATGCTCCCGGCTTCTTTGCCTCGCCGGTTATATAAATCCTGATGGAACGAATCTTCCCCAGTGATACCGATAATTTGAAATCCGTATAAATTGAAGAAAGCTGTTCGGATAATTTTGACTCGCAATCGGCCAATGATATGCCCCAGACAGGTATCTCACCGGCCTTAGGAATAAATATTCTCCCCTGACGATCAACCGTCAGGTTGAATTCCTTTTCAACCTTGCCCCAGATATAGATAATTAAATTATCCCCCGGGCCGAGTATATAATCTTCAGCCGAGGCCACATCCGGCGCTGAAAAAAAGTCGGATTCCGCGTTAAATATATCATAACCAAATGGCTTGAGTTCCACCGGTTGATTATTTGTTTTGGTCTCTAAAGATTCCCTTTTCCCGGCAACCACCCCATTATTTATCAAAATAAATGAATCAGGCGGCGATTGCCTATCCCCGAAAAAATCGGGGCTGGAGTAAGAATCATCGGTGACCGCAATCTTATTTTTGTTCTTTTGGAGAAAATCTCTAATATCGGCATTCGCTTTTTCCTGTATTATGCCGAGGCTATCCAGCTGACCGCAGGATGCCGTCCTAAACCAACTGACTGCTACCAGCAGGATAACGATGATTATCATGATAAGCAGTTTCTTCATTTTCACCTTCCATGTTTTGTGAAATCCATTTCTGGTGAATATGTATGGCAAAGCGAATGCCCATTTCCCGACAACCGGCTAAGGCAATGGTTTGCATATAATTCAATCCTTGCCCTTGACGATCACACGCCTTTTGCCGGAAAAATTATTCCAGATGGCTCAGAAAGTTTTTCTGGTTGAATTAAATTTTCAGCTATTTCTTCTTGTTAGCGCCCAGACCTCGGGGGACTGTTGAAAAAGTCCTATGTTGAAGAAATAGATATTTCCACGGCAATCAAGCTCGTGAAATGTCATTCCCGCGCAAGCCATTAGGTCCGGCTCAGACGGACGGGAACCCAGAAAACGGAAACATAAGTGCAAGATAGTCACCGCATTCTGGTTCCCGTGTCAAAGCACGGGATGACAGGTCGGGATGCGGCGATGACCTTGAATAAGCACAATTCTCGTAACATATGCTTTTTCAACAAGCCGGCAAGAGGCAGGGCGTCTGCCTGACAAGATTTATCGACGACCACTTTGAAGAGGCTGATAAAGTGGTCAGATCAGACCTGGGGAAGACTCTTCTGAGACAGCGGCAGAGTGTTATTGAG
>JAGVEJ010000063.1 GCA_020058225.1 Candidatus Zixiibacteriota bacterium
AGGGTTTTTCAACACTCCCCAGCCTGGGGGTGTTAATATTATAACAGACAGTTAATCAACAACTTATTATTGCCATTATTTATATTTATGTTATCAGTTTTAATTCTTTGTTATTCAACAAAATAGATACACAGATAAATTGAATGCATATAGTTGCATATTGTCAATATTTTAATTTCATCATAAGTTATTATAATATAATAATATATCAACGGAAAATTATTCCCATTCGAATTTGATTATCTGTTTGTAGAAATCTTGTTGACTTATAACTCCATATTGATTAATATTAAAAATTAACGGATAGGGTCCAAATTACATAACCCTTTGATGGTTAAGGTCTTATATGTTAGGAGTGTCAGAAAACAGATTTACCATTGGCAAAGAAGTATATTATCCATTTTCCGTAGAACTACATTACTTTCGCGTGGATAAAAAACATTGGTCCATTTGTTTCGAAAGAATCAAACGCGCCGGATTTAGAATTATTTCCACTTCAGTTCCATGGAATCTTCATCAAGATGCCAATAAGAATATTGATTTTGGCGGGTTTGTTGATCCGCGCAAGGATTTAATTGTTTTTCTCGAGCTGGCCAGAGAGTTTGGTTTCAAGGTTATATTAAGACCCGGACCATGGATAGCCGGACAATGGCCCAATGGGGGCCTCCCGCAATTTTTGTTTTCCGACCTGAAAATTTTTGCCCGTGATTCCAAAGGGCAGGAACTAAGGCTCAATAATGATGCTGGAGTTTCCGGCGGGTACCTGCCAAGTTATCTGCATCCCCATTTCCAGCATTTTCTAAGAAATTATTTCAAAACCCTCATTGAGACGACCAAAAATTACATCCATCCGCGCGGTCCTATATTTATGGTTGAGTTGGATTTTGAAACATCTTTCGGACGGTATCTTGACCCGGCCTCGGCCGATTACAATCCTGATGTTCTTGCCATGTATTATCCGGAATTTCTAGCGACTCGTTATGAGGATATAAAAAAGCTTAATCAATTATATAAAGATAAAGCCGAGAGCTTTGCAACTATTGAACCTCCCCGTAATTTTGCCAGTCTGGAATTGAAAGACCTGCCCAAGGTTTTCGATTGGTTCTGTTTTAGAGAATATATTCTGAAAACATATCTTTCAACGCTTGAGGACATTTTCAAATCATTTACGGTTACGCCCTTATTTTTCCGTTCGCTATATTTCCGCCCGGGTGATTTGCTTCCAGCCTTTGACCTTGTATCTCAAGAAAAAGATACTATGCTGGGAAGCAACGTCTTTCCTGAGGGCAGTTATTTTGACCTTGTTCAAAAGGGAAGATACCTTCACGGCGAATATCAATTCGCCTGGGCATCATCATATGTTTCGGGAAATCCCGCATCCGATAAACAGCTACATTCTGGGCTTGCCATATATCCCGATGGTTTAAGGCGATTCTATCTTGTGGCGGCATTAATCAGCGGTTTCAAGGGATTCAATCATTATATGTTTGTTGACCGTGATCATTGGTACGGCGCCCCGCTGGCCAAGGATGGTACCATTTCTACCGGATATGAGATTGCAAAATTATTTAACGCCGCTATTTTAAGTACTAAGCTGAATGAACTTCAGGCGGAAAAGAAAATATGCCTTATCGGCAATCGTCAATACCAATGGATGAGACTTTTGGATAAGCCCCAACAATTTGAATATATTGAACAGCTGCTTGTTGATACTGCCGCCGGACTTTGTCGCGACCTGATGCGGCTCAAACTTGATTATGATATTCGAGAAACCTTCGATGTTGATAAGCTTTCCAAATATGAACTATTATTAATCCCTTCAGCGGAGTTCATGCCGGAGAAGATGCAGGAAGGAATAGTTGAACTGCTCAAGAAGGGCGTCAATATAATTCTATGCGGATTGATGCCAAAGTATGATGAGAATTTCCGTGAATGCCAGATATTAAGCCGACACCTTAGATTAAAAACAGCTTTGGGAACCGGAATCGACTCCATCAAAGTTAAAAACGGCCAATTCACGTCTTTTATATATGGTAGCATCTTGACGACTGATTCCAAGGTCAAAAAATTGGCGATATCAAATAAGAAAAATGTCGGCGTCTCGGTTTCACGATATAAAGGGCTCTTTTATCTCTTTTCGTTCAACATCGGCTCTGGCTGTGACCATAACAAAATGGTATATATTGAATCGCTTCTTAGCGAAAATAATATTACGCCACATCTTTATTGTTCGGACTCTTCTATTGATCTGGCATTACATAAAAACGAAAAACGCGCCATACTTTTTTTGGTGGCTCCGCCTGCCGGCGAATTATCATCGATATCCGATACCTCCAGTCGTGAAGTGATAATAAGGGTTGACCTCAGAAAAATCGGCATATCATCCGCCAAAGTCAAAATGGTTGACCTCCTCCTCGCCGCAGAAAATACTCAACCGCTGAAAGTAACGGCGGAGGCCTTAAGAAAAGGGATGCCGGTCAGTATTGATTTCCCTGATGGAAAAATTTTCCTGATTGAGCCGAAATGATTTTCGCGCCGATTTTGTGGAGTCTTTGGACTGCAAGATTATTGGCTCAAGCTTATTCGTTGGGACTGCTGAAAAAGCCCAAATCCTGCGCCGTCCCGATATATCGGGACGGAATCATTGCAATATTTCGGTCAGGGATTCGGCGGCTGCCGGACTAACCGCGCTTTAATGGGTTTTTCAACACGCCCCGTTGGCAGGGTACCAATCAAGCGGCTAAAAATAAACGAGTGGATTTTATACCTACCAAAAACGTGATTGACGGTCTCGAGAACCCGCCAATCACAGTAATTTCAGTACTTTCTTCAAAGCCCAGGGCGTCTGCCGCCATGAACAATACAAAAATAGCCTTTTAAATCTCCGATGGGCAATCCGGTACCGCTCCACCCTTATAGAGATAATTTATCATCCGGGTAATATCAAGTATATTTATGGAACCGGAGCTATCAAGATCGGCCGCCTGAAGGATCGTCGGCGGCACCCCACCTTTATACAGGTAATTAATTAAAAAGGTTATATCTTGAACATTTGCCGGCGGCAAACCATTGATATCGCCACAGGTGAAGCTTCTTTGTGATAAAATAGCGAAGCTATATGTGTCTGCGAGGAATATCCAATTGCCGGATAATTCCACATCCTCAATGTATACACAGTTTTTGGAATAGTCGGCTACCAATATCGGCGTGACCGGATTGGATATATTATAAATTCGCAATAAAGCCCCATCGGCTAAATAGGCAAGCTCCCCAGAAATGGAAACTCTTTCGCATTGATAATTTTCATCGAAACTTGATATTAAGACAGGATTGGCCGGATTAGAAATGTCCAATATTTTCACCCCCTCAAACATATTCCAACAGGGGAGCAATGCCAGATTTCCTTCAATAGTAATATTGCCCGTATAGGAGCCTGATGCCAAATCCCATGAGCCGATAAGTGTTGGAGTTGAAGGGTTGGCAATGTTTAGTACTATGAGACCGTCATAATGGTCGGCAACAAAAAGAAGAGTATCTCTTATTTCCAGGCCTTGCGCGTAGCAAGTATATTCACTGACATAATAAGGATTGGCCGGATTGGCGATATTAATTATCTGAAGACTACTTGCATCAGCGATAAAAGCATGATTGCCGGCTATCCTAATTTCCCGAGCGCTTCCAGGTGTGCTGTAACTTCCAATAAGGGCAGGACTTGAGGGTTGGCTTATATCAAGGATGCACATTCCGGCGGTATCATCGGCCACATAAGCATACTGCCCGATGACCGTTATTCCATAAGCAAAATGGGGTGTATCATAATTTCCCACCGATAATAGTTCAGAAAGATTTGCGGTATCGAAAATGAAAATGCCCCGCCATCCATCGGCAACCAAGATTAAATTATTAGAAATCTCAACATCAGCGACATAATGATCAGTCAAATAGCTTCCTGTCAACGTCGGCAGGTTTAAATTGCTTATGTCAATTGAAAGGAGGCCGGAGGTGCTGGTCTCGGCGTAGACCATATTACCTATTACATTCATGTTAGAAATATTATAAGGCATATTGCCCTCGCCCAGAATCTGCGGCGAAAGAGGATTAGTCAGGTCGGCAATAAAGAGATGTTTGCGATTAGAGGCGAAAAAAAGCTTATCTCCGCTAATTGCAAGTTCATATACTTCCGCTACCGTGGGAAATAGGCCGGCATTTATAGGGTCCAGCGGGTTGGTAATATCGATAATAATTATTGAGTTGTCCCATGATGAAATATAGGCATATCCATTATAAATGGCGACATCAGTTATTTTCATCGTGGGGATAGAAACGGTGCCGAGAAGCACGGGTAACACTGGATTGGCAATCGAATAAATTTTGAAATTCTCCATGACATCGGTGATATAAAGATAGTTTTCGGATGTTCTTACCAAATCCACATTAACATTCATGCTCCCTGCAAGAAAGGGGTATTCCGGCTGGCTTATATCCAGAATCTTGAGGCCGTCAAAATGGGTCCCATAATATAAATAGTGGCCATTCATGCTCATGGAGCAACAATCACGCGCGACGTAAAGATCCTCCGCAAGTCTGGGGTTCAATGGGTCGCTGATATCGACAACTTTAAGGTTGCCTCCCATTGCAATATATGCATAATTATCGTGGAACTCGATTAAACCCGGATAACCCGCATTTGGAATTACCAGTCGTGCCGCCAACTCCGGGGTTGATGGGTTGCTTATGTCGAAAACCATCAGGCCGTAGGATATTGTACAAAATGAATAATTGCCCGATGTTTCAAGATCACTCATGCCATTCCATAATGTGCTATTTGAATAATCAATAGCTATATCCTGGCCTGACGCATAAAAACACAAAAACAAAAACGCCCCGATTAGCGCCAAAAGCAGCCTAAACATTTTTCCCATAATTCCTCCGCAAGAATATGGATATTTTTGCATTAAAGATTGAATATAATTTCCTAAAAGAATATAGGCCTGAAACATATTCTTGTCAAGATGAAAATGGACCGCACTCCAGCTTATATGCTTGTTTGCGAAGACGCGGCAACCGCTTTTAATCGCCGAGATAATATTAAAAATCCGCTAATGGCGGCGCCCGCGCCAACAATGAAGGCGGTGATATATATTATCCAACCCAAATACGGTATCCAGAACACGAAGCTGAGAATTAATAACCCAAGCAGTAACTCCAGCGCCATAGCATAGGTTTTATTCCGATCTAAGGCTTTAAATAAAAATCTTCCGAGCGCAATAGAAGTATAAATTTTTCCGAGATAAAAGAGTATCACTCCAAGACAAATAAGAATCACTCCGAGGGGAATTCCCACCAATAAAATAATCAGTACAACCACACCGGCTGTAAAAATAATGAAGGCCAGACAGCCTCGGGCCAGGGTAACCCAGAAATTCGAAAGTATCTGGCTCGATGACTCAAAAGTATGCGCCTTGAAAAGATATATGAATAATACACCGGTTAGAAAGGCCGTGATGAATAGGCCAAATTTGAATAGTAATGATAATATTGAAAAAGTATCCTCTTCATCCTCTTTCTTCTCGGGAATTTGCCACTGTCTCTCGCCGCCGATGATAGCCCCGTCCTCGATTGTAGCCTCTTTTTCGGAAGAATAAATCAGGTTTCCCTTAATATTTGCAGGAGGAATAATCAAAATCTTATCGGCATTAATGGTGGCATTACCTTCAATGACGCCGGATATAATAACTCTTGCTCCGGAGGCTTTGAGATTACCCTTCACAATGCCGTCAATTGATATTTTTGAGCCGGTGCAATTCAGGTCTCGTCCGACTATCGCTTTTTCCCCAACGCTTATCTCATTGCCCAAAAGAAGCATATTGCCGGTGATTTCTCCATTGCAATTGACCAGATTGCCAAACATTCGGGCTGATTTTGCGACTTTCCCATAAAGGTCCACCCGGTAAGCAATCAGATTAGCGTTTCCGGCGATATCGCCAATGGTATTTATATCATAACAGAAGGCCGAAAAGTCGCCATTGATAATTCCATTCATTTTGCAATAATTGGCGAAGATATATACATCATCATCAATCTGTTCAGTTTTGGTGATTGAGACTGTCTTCTGCTGAAGAAATTGTGAGCCGGATGAGTATTCGGGAAATAACGACATTGCCATTGCAATAATAAGCCCAAGAATGCGAAAAGTCCTATTTACCAATAATTTTTTCATATTCCTACTTGTATCTACGGCAACGGCGGAAAACAGTTGCACATAAGTCCAGCCATGCGTATTATGTCAAAATGGAAACCTATATGCAACAAAAAATTGCAACGAATATTTTATCCTGCGCAATGTCCTGCATACTTTGCCATCAATACCATAGCCGCAAAGATTAGCAGATTCTTGGCAATTGCTCGCCGCTAATCATATCAACAATTCGGCTAATACCTATACTGCTTTTAATTGTAACCATTCCCGCATGTTTATCTGTTACCGTCCCAATTATGGAGGCATTGATTCCAAATGGGTCGGAGTTAATGATTTCAAAAGCATTTTTTGCATCAGTTGATTTTACAAAGATCGCCATCCGCCCTTCATTGGCAACATAGATCGGGTCCAGTCCCAATATTTCGCAGGCGCCCCGGACATCATTACGGACAGGGATGGCATTCTCCTCAATTTCAATGCCTGTGTTTGATGTCTCAGCAATCTCCACTAATGCACTTGCTAACCCGCCGCGGGTCAAGTCGCGCAGGCAATGAATTTCAACCCCTGATTCTATTAATTTTAATACAAGTCCATTTAGGGGAGCGCAGTCGCTTTCAATTGTACTTTCAAAATTTAACCCTTCTCTGGCCGACATGATGGCCATCCCATGTCTCCCAATATCCCCATTAATGATGATTACATCCCCCGGCTTGATTGAAGATGGCCCGATATTTAATCCATGTTCAATTATCCCGATACCGGCCGTGTTTATAAATATGTCATCGCCTTTGCCCTTATCTACAACCTTGGTGTCGCCGGTGATCAATTTTACGCCGGCAACCTCCGCGGCCCTTTGCATCGACTGCACAATCCGCCACAGTGTGTCCATCGATAATCCCTCTTCAAGAATAAATCCAGCGCTCAAATATAGTGGCCGTGCGCCGCACATAGCCAAATCATTAACCGTGCCATTTACGGCCAATGCACCGATATCACTACCCGGAAAAAATAAAGGCTTGACCACATAAGAATCGGTCGTAAAGGCCAGCCTTGTTTTGCCCAATTCAATTATGGCGCCATCGTGACGCGCCTCCAGTTCGGGATTATTGAATGTTGGAATAATTATTTTTTCCAGCAAATCATGCATCAATTTTCCACCGCCTCCATGGGCAACCAATATTTTGGAATATTGCGAGATGGGAATCGGACAGGCCGGGATGAATGATTTGTCGGTTTTTTTTAATTGGTCATTCATATCTTATTCTCTAATTATTATT
The DNA here is from genome assembly GCA_020058225.1 of Candidatus Zixiibacteriota bacterium. GTDB lineage: Bacteria > Zixibacteria > MSB-5A5 > GN15 > PGXB01 > JAGVEJ01. Next base: position 7,477 of record JAGVEJ010000063.1, read on the forward strand.
GATTTGGAGCAATTCTCCTGTATCGGTAGTATGCCGCGCAGGCTCCTTCCGATGATACCATTGTCGCTCCCAGCGGCCGCTCCGGCGTGCAGTTCTTCCCAAAAGCCTCGCAGTCGAATGGCTTTTTGATTCCCCGAAGAATAAGTCCACTTATGCATTCCGATGATTCTTCCACTCTGTAGCCGGTCAATCCAAAACGCGATTCAGCATCATATTCGGAATATTCATGTTTGAGCCCAAGCCCGCTTTTGGGCATTTCTCCTATTCCCCGCCATTTACGCGGAATAATGCGGAATACTTCATTCATGATCCCGATAGCCTGTGGATTACCATCCTTCTTTACAGCGCGCGAATACTGATTTTCCACCTCGGCCCGCCCCTTTTCAAGCTGGCAAATTACCATATAGATTCCCTGCAAAATATCAAGCGGTTCAAATCCGGTCACAACTATCGGTACATGATATTTTCCCGCAATTGGAATATATTCGTTGTACCCCATAACAGCACAAACATGACCGGCGGCCAGAAACCCCTGTACTCTGTTATTATCGCTCGATAAAATCGCCTCTATCGCGGGAGGGACTAAAACATGTGAAACCAATATCGAGAAGTTTTTTATATTCCGTTTTTTGGCCTGATAGACCGCCATGGCATTCGCCGGCGCCGTTGTCTCAAAACCGATTGCAAAAAAAACAATCTCTCGATCCGGATTATCCACCGCCATTTTGAGCGCATCAAAAGGAGAATAAACCATCCGGACATCCGCCCCCTCTGCTTTGACCGAGAGCAGGTCCTTGCCTGTCCCGGGAACACGCATCATATCGCCAAAGGAGCAGAAAATAACCTTGGGCCGCACGGCGATTTCAATTGCCTTATCTATTAATTCCACCGGCGTTACGCATACAGGGCAACCCGGGCCATGAAGAAGCGTGATTTCTCCCGGTAGAAGACTATCAATCCCGAACCGGACAATAGCATGGGTCTGCCCGCCGCAGACTTCCATAATCGTCCAATTGTGGGTTGTTATTTCCGAAATTCCATGCGCCAGTTGGCGAGCCAATTTCGGATTTCTATATTCATCAAGATATTTCATTGGCCTCATCTTCAGCCGTGGCCAAATCGTCAATTTCCTTTAGATATTGATAAGTCAATTCAGCCTCCGAGGCATCAATAATGCTGATCGCCATTCCGGCATGCACCAGCACATAATCTCCGATTAAGGCTTCCGGCACACAGGAAAGATTAACCTTACGCATGGTTCCGCCAAAACTCACTTTCCCAATAAGCTCCAAAGGGTCATTCCCCTCGATACTTACAATTTGCCCCGGTACTGCAAGACACATTTATTCTGCACCTTCCTTTTTGTATAATAATGCCGCCGCTTGACCGAGCGAAATTCCACCGTCATTTGGCGGAATACGCTGATGCCAATAAGGCTGGAAACCATCGGCACGAAGCCTTTCTATTGTTTTTTCGGTGAGATATCTATTCTGAAAACATCCTCCGCTCAACACCACCCTCTTTTCGCCTATCACTTGTGCAATATATGTAATTATCTCCGCCATGGTATTGTGAAATTTGACTGATATTGTCCTAATATCAATATTATTGTTGATCTCATTGATGATAGCCACAATCATCGGTTGCCAATCGATGATATAAATATTTTTGGCAGGCGAGGATATTTTCGACTCAAACGGATAATGATCTTTAACAGCGATGCCGCCTATCGCAAACTCAAGCTCCATCGCCGCCTGCCCTTCAAAGCAGGTTTCCTGCCTAATTCCAGTCAATGATGCCACGGCGTCAAATATTCGTCCGGCGCTTGAAGTCAGGGGACTATTGATATTTTTCTCTGACATTACCCGCAAGGAATCTAGTTCCGCTTGGGAAAATGACTTTAATGATAATATATCATCCCGCTTGAATAAGTTATTGCCATATATCTCATAAAGCATTCCTATTGCCGTTCGTCGCGGCTCTTTGATTGCTTTTTCTCCGCCCGGAAGATGAAACTGCCGGAAATAAGCTATCCGCGCCAAACCTTTACCATCGACTTTGAAAAACTCCCCGCCCCAGATAGTGCCATCGCCGCCATACCCCGTTCCATCCCAGGCCACTCCCAATGCCGGCGGAGTCAATTCATTCTCAGCCATACATGAATAAATATGAGCATGATGGTGCTGAATTTTATTCAATTTGCCATCCCGCTTTTCCGCATATTTTGTGGATATATATCCCGGATGCATATCAGAAATCATAACTTCCGGCTTGAATTCATATAAATTATTGATGCTGTCTATTGTTTTTTGAAATATATCATAGGTCTGTAGTGTCTCAAGATCGCCAATATGCTGACTTACAAAAACCTGATTATCGAACCCGACAGCAACGGTATTTTTAAGATGTCCCCCAACAGCCAAAGTTTTGGGAATTCTATGTTTTATTTGAATCGGCAGTGGCGCATACCCTCGGGAGCGACGCATAACCATTTCCCTTCCTGCCATAATGCACACAATAGAATCATCAACCGGTCGCACAATAGGACGATTATGCACAAGAAACATATCCGCAATCTCCCCTAATCGGGATAGGGCTTCGTGTTCGTCAATGCAAATCGGCTCTTCGGAAATATTGCCGCTGGTTGCGACAATCGGAAATCCCAATTCGGCCATCAATATATAATGTAACGGCAAGTAGGGCAACATCACCCCCAGATAAGGATTTTTGGGAGCAACCAAGTCCGAAATATTATCAGTTTCATGATTATTTCGCCGAAGCAGGACTATCGGAGATTCCGGAGAACAAAGAAGCCTCTTTTCCAGTTCCGATAATAAGCAATCCCTTTGCGCCATCTCCAGCGATGGGTACATCAATGCTAACGGTTTTTCCTCTCGTCTTTTCAACTTGCGAAGTCTCAGTGTTGCAGAATTATTGCGAGCATCAACCACAAGATGAAATCCGCCCATTCCCTTTATAGCCGCTATTTTTTCGTTTCTTATGGCATCAGCGGTCATCAGTAATGCATCATGATGCTTTGCCAATATATTCCCTTTATCATCCCAAAGTTCAATCTGCGGTCCGCACTTCGGGCAGGCATTGGGCTGAGCATGAAACCGTCTATCTTCGGGATTATTATATTCGGCAAGACAATCATCACACATTTGAAATTGCATCATGGTCGTATTGGGACGGTCATAGGGAAGGGAGGTAATAATAGTATAACGCGGTCCGCAATTGGTGCAATTGGTGAAAGGATATTGATAGCGCCGATTACCCGGATCCAATATTTCCTTAAGGCAATCTGAACAAATCGCTATATCAGGCAGGACTATAGCGGTCTTTCCATCTGAGCCGTCGCTTTTTTGAATAGTAAACTCATGAAAATATTCAGGCTCAAGATATGAATGCTCCATGCTTTGGATAAAGGCATGGCGGGGCTTTTCGGGATTTATCCTAAGAAGAAATCCCCTTAAAATATCCTCAGACGCCTCTGCTTCAATTATAACGCCATGTGAATTATTTTTCACCCATCCCTTTAATCCCATCTCTTTGGCCAATCGATATATAAAGGGGCGAAACCCGACTCCCTGCACGGCGCCGCGTATTGTTACCCGCATTCTCTTTATTGTACTATCCATTAATTATCGCTCGAGAATAATTCAATTTCTTTAACAATCAAATCAATTATCACGGGAAGAGCTTTATTCACCTCCGAGGATAAAACTGTACCTGCATGGAAGGACTTTCCCTCAATACCATAAATGATAAATCTTGGAGGAAGATTCTTCAATTCCCGCGATAATTCCACTGCTTTGGCCACGCCAAAGGCATGCGAGGAATAATGAAAGAAATCGGATGGGATATTTTGTGTCGATGCATCAAGCCTGTGAATTGTTCCTGCCGGCGCCCCGGATGAAACGGCGTCAATCAATATCACCGCTGACATATTCTTCCATGCTTCTATCAAGGCCGCCCCCTCGCCGCTCATTTCAATTATTTGCGTCTTATCGCCAATTCTATGGAACAGCATTCTCGCCGTTATCAATCCCGCCGCATCATCTGACCGAAACTCATTCCCCACACCGATTAGTAACATATTGAAACACCCAATTTAACACCAAATAATTGATTCCTTGTAGGGCAGGAGCCCTGTGCTCCTGCCCCTTACGGGCCTGTTGAAAAAGTGTATGTTATGGCAATTGTGCACCATTCAAATTCAGCGCCGTACCCCGACCTGTCATCCCGTGCTTTGACACGGGAACCAGAATGCGGTGACTATCTTGTCCGTCTTCGCCGGATTCGGCATTGGCGAACACTTATGCGACCATTTTCTGGGTTCCCCGCCGCGGCGGGGAATGACAATTCATGCGCTTCATTGCCTAAGAAATATCCATTTCTTCAATATTGGGACTTTTTCAACACTCCCCTTACGGGAATGGCGCGAGCGCAGGGCTCGCGCCCTACAGACTTAAGCGACAAACCTTCAAAAATCATTATAATTGCACTCTCAAACAAATGAGCGGCAGGGATGTTCCTCTGCCGCCCATGATCCATATATAAAACGTGTTTCAATCCAAAGGACTCATCATCAGCATCCATAATAATTATTCGCGTTCAATATGAAGCTTCAGAAAATGGCAGGAACATGAAATGCATGGGTCATAATTGCGAACCGCTTGCTCACAAAGCCAGGTAAGCTTCTCGTTTGATAATGCCATATTCTTTTGGACAAACTCCCATAGATCGCTTTCAATAATCTTTTGATTCTGGGAAGTCGGCGGAACAATCTTGGCGTCCGTGATTTTCCCCTTATCATCAATCCTATATCTATGATACAGGGTTCCGCGAGGCGCCTCGGAACAGCCATAGCCAACGCCGGCGCGAGGTTGAATCTCTATGGCAGGATGTTCCGGCATTTCATATTCATTAATAATGCGAATCGCCTCTTCGCAGGCAAATACCGTCTCGACAGCGCGAACAATAATACTCTTAAATGGATTATTGCATGGCGTTGCCAATTTGACATCCCTCGCCGCCTGCTGAGCGCTCTGTGGCAGACGATCAAAATTAAGATTATACCGCGCCAATGGCCCGACATGATAGGCCCCGCGCGCTCTTATTACTGAATGCAATGAAGTCGAATGCTCTACATGCCGTTCTTCAAAATGCTTCTCGTAATCTGGAATGGGAATATCAACTCCCTTATTGGAAACCAGACGGCCTTCACAAAGCGGATACTCATCAGGATGACGCAAAGCCACAAATTCATAATCCTGTTCAAAATCAGGGAAATTAAATGTCGAAACAAGTTTCACCGTATCAATGGCGGCATCCCTGGCCCATTTAAGGTCATCGAGATGATTCTCCAATTCCTTCTTGGCGGGAACCTTGTAAAAACCGCCCACTTTTACATTGATGGGATGAATCTCCCGGCCTCCAAGAAGAATCATCAGCTCATTGCCGATTTTCTTTAGTCGCAAGGCATTTTTGACGGCATCAGGATAATCCTTGGCCATCCTGATGGCATCTTCATACCCAAGAAAATCGGGAGCATGGAGTAAATATATATGTAAAATATGGCTTTCAATCCATTCGCCACAGTACAACAGCCTCCGAAGCGCACGTAGTTGACCATCAACTTTTACTCCCAGAGCATATTCCATGGCATGAACCGAACTCATTTGATAGGCCACGGGACAAATACCGCAGATGCGCGCCGTGATATCAGGCGCCTCAGTAAAATTGCGTCCCCTCAGGAAAGCTTCAAAAAAACGGGGTGGCTCAAAAATATTAAATATGACATCTACTACCGTTCGATTTTTTATTTTGACAAACAGGCCGCCTTCCCCTTCAACCCTCGCCAGATAATCGACTTTAATTGTCCTACTTTTCATGGGCTTCACTCTCCTTACGGAAGGCGTCAGCATTGGCATTGAAGCCGCGGAACGCCCGAACCAGATTCTCGTCATTTATGCCAAGTTTCTTCCACTGCCAGCTGAGAGCGGCGGTATTGGGAGTCTCCTTGGGGCCGAAACATCCATAGCATCCCCGATTATATGCCGGACATATAGAACCGCATCCCGCATGTGTTACAGGTCCAAGGCATGGCGTCCCATGAGCCACCATCACACAAACATTCCCCTTCAATTTGCATTCTATGCAAGTACTATATGATGGGATATTCGGCTTTCGCCCATTCAGATAAGCGCTTAGTACTTCAACCAGCTGATATTTATTAATCGGACAGCCGTTCAATTGAAAATCAACAGAAATATGGTCGGTAATCGGCGTCGATTTATTCAAGGTTTCAATGTACTGGGGAGAAGCATAAACAATCGAGGTGAATTCCTTGACATCCTTGAAATTCCTCAAGGCCTGAATTCCTCCGGATGTGGCGCAGGCGCCAATAGTAATCAATATTCCCGATGCCCGTCTTACTTTATGAATCCGTTCGGCATCATGGGGAGTGGTTATGGAACCTTCCACCAATGAGATGTCGTAAGACCGGCCGATTATTGCCCGCGATGCCTCCGGAAAATTGGCGATTTCAACTTCGCCGGCCACCGCTAAAAGCTCATCTTCGCAATCAAGAAGACTCAGCTGGCAACCATCGCATGATGCAAATTTCCAAACCGCCAATCTTGGTTTTCGTCTATTGCCCATACTATATATCTCGCTTTTTAAATAACTCGACCATGGCATCATATCGAAATACCGGACCATCCTTGCAGACAAAAATATGCTCAATCTGGCAGTGTCCGCAATGTCCGATACCGCATTTCATATTGCGCTCCTCGGATATATATATTTGATTTTGTGTGAGCCCTTGTTTCATAAGCTCCAGTACCGTAAACCGCATCATAATGGAAGGCCCGCAAACCATGGCTATGCTATTGGCTGGGTCATAGGTCGCCTTTGGTATAAGACGGGTCACCACCTCTATATTTCCCTGCCATTTGCCCAAGGCTCGGTCCACCGTCACCAGCACTTCAAAATCAAATCGTGAGCGCCATTGCTCTAATTCCTGGACATAAAGCAAATCATCCGGCGTTCGTGCGCCGTAGAGCAATACCGTCTTGCCGAATTTCTCCCTATTACTTAGAAGATGATATATTACGGGACGCAACGGCGCCAAACCGATTCCACCCGCGATAATCACAACATCTTTTCCCTCTGCCTCTTTCGTCGGCCAAGTTGTGCCATAGGGTCCCCTAACGCCAAGAGAATCACCTTTTTTTAACTTCATCATTCCCTTGGTGACCGCTCCCACGGCGCGAATGGTATGAGTCAGAGTCTTTTTAACGCCAGGATCGCCGCTTATGGAAATAGGCGCTTCGCCTACGCCAAAAAGATACAGCATATTAAATTGCCCCGGCTGAAAATGAAACCCGCCCGAGCCATCTGATGCTTCAAGGTTTAGCGAAAAGGTATCATGCGTTTCTTTACGCACTTTCATTACCTTGAAAAGCTTGGGATGCATCGGGTTCTGATTGTCGTCGCCCATTTTTATCTGCCTTTCAAGAACGGTCGCCATACACATCCAAGAGCTGTAGCCTTGTTGCCTCAAGTCTCTCGGCAATCACAAAGGCAAACCGTTTCATTATTTCATACCCAAAATCATGGTCGTCTTCACATTTCTGGCGAAGACATTTGCCATCCAGCGCTATGGCGCGTGTCAATTCCAATGCTCTGGCATCAAAATGCCAGCGATAAGGAGGCACCAACCACGACCAACCCAATACCTCCCCCTTTTGACGGGTATGGATTGGAATCGGTCCCTTAACCGGCGAATATGTCTCAATAACGACTTTGCCTTCACGAACAATATAAAATTGGTTGGCTTCTTCTCCTTCCCGAAAAATAAATTGCCCGGGCTGGAAAACCACATTGGAAGCGCATCCCGTAATTAATTTGAGATGATCAGGCTCCAGTCCTTTCAAGAAAGGATGAGCCGCAAGAATTGGTTCTAATGTTTCCATTTTCTATTTCTCTCCTTTGTTTTTCAAACCGCGGTTGAAACCTTCACGCTTCGTCGTATTTCCTTTATCTCTTCTGTGACATCAATTCCCGAAGGACACCAAGTGATGCATCTTCCGCAACCGACACAACCCGAGGTCCCGAATTGGTCAATCCAAGAGGCAAATTTATGTGTCAGCCATTGGCGATAGCGCGCCTTTACCGAAGATCTTACGCTCCCGCCATGTATATATGAATGTTCCAGAGTAAAACATGAATCCCAGCGTCTTTGCCGATTAGCCAGCTTGCCGGTCAAATCAGTATAATCTTCAATATTCGAGCAAAAACATGTCGGACAAACCATGGTGCAATTGCCACAGGTGAGACATCGCGAGGCGACATCATCCCAACGGGGATGCTCGGAATTATCATATAGCAATTCCTTGATGCCTCTCGTATCAAGCGCCCTGCCCATCTGATTCTTGGCTTGATTGATGGCTTTTTCAACTGTTTGCTTTTCCGTCTCGCCGGCCGCCTGTGTTGTTACCTGTGATAAAATTTCGCCGCCAAGTTCACTGCCTACTTCAAAAAGGAAATAATGCCGCTTATCATCGATTATCTCAGTGAGGGCCAAATCAAAGCCCTTGGTCGCTTTTGGACCGGTACCCATCGAAATACAAAAACAACCGCCTCCGGATTTTGTGCAATTAACTGCAAGAATAAAATTATTTTTGCGATTCCGCAAATATATGGAATCCTTATAGTCGCCCTTTGTAAAAATATTGTCTTGAATCATTATGGCGCTTAGATCGCAGGCCCGGATCCCAATAAATGCCATCTTGGGCGGTGACGATTTATCAGGAAGTATCTCAAAAAGCGCCCCCTCCTTTTTGGCCTCCCATAAAGAGACCTTTGGAGGAAAAAGATATTTTTTCCATGTATGCGGACCGACAACATAATTGAACAAGGCGCCATTGCCGGTTTTTTTCAACTGGTAATGCGCCGCCTCTTGTTCATCAGTCCATCCGATTGGGAAATCATAGACTGCTTTTACTTCGTCATGCACTATTGCCATATCTTTTACAGTTGGTCCGTAAACTGCAAAGTCCCTGTTCCATAGAGCATCAAGCAATTGCTGAAAATGTTCCAATTCAACAATTAATAACTCACCGATTTGGAATGAAGATTTGGTCATATTACCTATCCCATGAAATATTCAAAAGGGGAAATACATAATGTTTGCACTTATGGAGGACCAATAATTGATAAGTCATATTTATCATCCGCCTCTTTAAGGCAAATTAATTTACTTAAATATACATCGGAGTCTAATTAAATACAACAAAAAAACAGCATACATTGTGAAATATTTCCCTAAGTATTTTTATACATAAATATTATACAGATCCTAACTACATATAACATGCTATACAACAACACGTTATGTTATTTCGTGCCGTGTTTGCTTATTTGCCTGCAGACAAAAAAGACGCTTCTTTGATATGTTTATTCACAAACAAATATCTTCAAAAATGAATAAAACAAAAATTTGAAATCCAAACAAACCATTTCCATTTCCACAAAAATCAATGAGTGGGAATCGACAGTCATTCATTCAGTTATTTAACATTATGACGATAATTACTACGACAACCATTCATTTTGAGGGAAAAGTGATACTATGATTTCAATAGTCGGCATTGCAGTCGTATTTTTGTCCGTCATTGGCGGCTATATCATGGAACATGGGCATCTGGCAGTTCTTTTTCAGCCGGCCGAGTTTTTAATTATCGGAGGCGCCGCCGCTGGAATCCTGCTTATCAGTGTTCCTATGCGGGTTCTTAAATCAACCATCACAAAAATCACCAAAATTATGTCGCCCGGGTACACCAAAAAAGATTACATGGACCTCTTGGTGATGATGTATGAGTTATTTAATGTGGCCCGCAAAGACGGCCTTGTCGGGCTTGAATCTCATATCGAGGGTCCCGACAAAAGCGCCATTTTAACCAAATACCCCAACATTTTAAAAAATCATCATGCTTTGAATTTTCTTGTCGATACCATGCGGCTTATCATCATGGGAGGCGTTCCCGAACATGATCTCGAAAGCATGATGGATATGGACTTGGAAGGTCATCACAAGGATGAATCCCAGCCGGCCATTTCTTTGGCCAGTGTTGGCGACGCCCTTCCCGGATTGGGGATTGTAGCGGCCGTTCTTGGCGTGGTGATTACCATGGGCGCTATTGATGGACCGCCGGAAGTAATTGGCCATAAAGTGGGCGCCGCACTGGTAGGGACATTTCTCGGTATTCTTCTATCTTACGGGTTAGTCCAACCTCTTTCTGCAAATATCCAATTGGCAACAGACAGTGAAGGTAAATATTACAGTTGTCTAAAACAGGGACTTTTGGCTTTTCATAAGGGATTTGCAACCTCAATTGCGGTGGAATTTGCCAGAAGGGTAATCAGCAGTGAAGTCAGACCGGGATTTTCTGAAGTGGAAGAAGCCTGTCGCGCTTCGAAAACATCAAAAACTTAGCGTAACAACATGACAGACGAAAAAAAAGAAGAAAAACAGCCGATAATTGTTGTCAAAAAAAAGGTCAGCCATGGCGGACATCACGGCGGCGCTTGGAAAGTCGCCTACGCCGATTTTGTTACCGCCATGATGGCATTCTTTTTGGTCATGTGGCTGGTGGCGCAATCTCCAAAAGTAAAAGAAGCCGTGGGCGGATATTTCAGAGACCCTGTCGGTTTTACCGAAAAAGCCGGCAAAGGAATGCTTGATGGCGGCACCTCGCCGGTAAAAAGTTTTAAATTTGATAAGGCCGAATTAGAAAAGAAATTACAGGATGAAAAGCAGAAGCTGTGTAATATGGGAGAAAAAATCACCGAGGCCATTAATGAATCCGCCGATATGGCGAAATTGAAAGAATTTGTTGAAATAGAGATGATTGACGAGGGATTGAGAATCCAACTTATTGATGCCTCTGCCTCTGGTGATTCTTCCATATTTTTCGACCAGGGAAGTTCCGAGCTCAAACCCAAGACTATTGAGTTATTGGCAACCATTGCCAAAGAGCTTGGGCAACTTCCCAATCACGTTGTCATTGAAGGCCATACTGATGCCAAACCGATGAATAGAAATAATTATACCAATTGGGAGCTGTCCGCCGATAGGGCTAATAGCGCCCGACGGCTGATGGAATCCGTTGGCCTTAAGTCGGAACAAATTTTGGAAATCAGAGGCAATGCCGACACTTATCCGAGATTTCCTTCCGATCCCGACGACCCTCGCAATCGCAGGGTGGCAATTATTGTCCTTAACGAAGCTTACGAAGATAAGTTTAAAGAAGTTGAGCTTGGCGCCGAACATGCGGAGAAATTGGAATAGAGCAGTACTTAGTAATATGGCCATATAAGAGAGAGCCTCACCACACAATTTTTATCGCCTAATAGTAAAATTAATCCAAGATATGCGCCGCTGAATGGAATGCTTTGGGCATCTATTCAATTATGGCTCGAATCTGCCCTTAATAAAAATGGATCGGCCCTTAACGACCGATCCATATTTTTTCTCCTTAAGATTATTATCTGCTAAGGGCAATTTGGCGCGGGGCCGCCTTTGTACAGATAAGTGATTAGTGTGGTGTCCCAAAAATAAATTTCAAGTTTTGTCGGGTCCTAATCCCGATTCGCTTTGCGATTCGGGGTGAGACCCGACAACTTTATTTATGGCAAACG
>JAGVEJ010000158.1 GCA_020058225.1 Candidatus Zixiibacteriota bacterium
GCCAATAAATATCATCAAATGGTTTTGAAAAGGATAACCGAGGCAACTGAAGGTATTACTGGCGATGAAGCTAATAGGGCACTACAGGATGAATTAGACATGATTAATAAAGAGTTGCAGGCGAATCCCAATCTTCTTAAAGGGGAGTGGTGATAATGAAATGGTATGAACCTATCGAATGCAGTAATGCAGTTAAAAATCCCTTTGTGGCAAATGAAAGCAATTTGGAGCAGGAGGGTTACGATGAGTGGGACTTCCGTGTCGGGAAACTAATTAATAAATGGGAGAATACTGTATGGATAAGAGCTACTGACAATGCGCATGATGGCGATCCTGATGATGTCTTACAACACCTTCTTTGTCTGCCGATATATTCCGTCCGATTGCGGCATGCTTTGGAAGAAGGAGGGGTTAGGGGAATACAGTATTTGCCGCTGAAGGTCTATAGGCCAAATGATGAAGAAATAAAAGGATTTGCTTTGATCAATATATTGAACATGGTTCCGGGATTGGACATGGAAAAATCCGATTATGATGTTTATCCTGAGGATTATTTTTTGTCTGAGAGACGGGGCCACGTAAGAAATATAAGGAGGACCGTTCTGAAGGATGATATTGTGAGGGGATATGATATCATACGCCTTAAGGAGTTCAAGGTAGCTATTTATGTTTCGGAGCGGTTCAAGGAGATATTTGAAAAACATAGATTTACAGGATACGATTTTCATCAGACCGGCTATGCCTTTTGGGAGGATCCGCCATCGTGACAGAATCTGTATGTCGATCATAAATCCGTCATGCTTGCCAATGTGCCCGGAAATACATAATTGCCGCCTTCCGAAAAGCAGTTCGATTGTTGCTGTATGATCCTCCACAAATTCACCTACGATCCGAGCGGGAATCTGCGGTTGGATTCTGCCAAGGGGTATGATTATCGCTATAGTTATTTTAATCATTTGAGTCGGATTATAATTCCAATGGGCCAGTGGTTGGACAATCTAATATATGGTTATGGTCCGGATGGTGAGAGGGTTTATAAGAATCTCATATATCATTATTCATCGGCATGCGAGGAGCCGATCGATCCGGATAATCCTTATGATGATGCTGTGATCAGAGGTTCGCTTGAAACTGACGCCAGAAGTGTCGAAGAGGCGGATTCTTCGGGGGATATCGGTCTGCGTGACGACGAAGAGTGTATTTTTACTGATTCGGCGGTGACGCGGTATTATAATGTGATGGGGAAGAGCATGATGGAGAGCGACGGTCGGTGGATAAGCCGCAAGAAATATATATATGCAGGCGAGGATAAGATAGCGGTTGTAGATCGGACGGGGAATCAGTATTATTATTTGAAGGATCATTTGGGTTCGACGCGGGTTTTGGTTCGTCAGGATGGAGTAGTGTTTGGCAAATATTATGAGTATAAGGCTTATGGGGAGACGGTGCGAGAAGAAGTGAATTGGAATCAATCCTACAAATTCACGGGCAAACCGTTGGATATGGAGCGGGGGTTGAATCTCTACTACTTCGGCGCACGGTATTATAATCCGGCGCTCGGTCGCTGGATTGCGGTGGACCCAATGCATGGGTTGAAAAAGCAGTAGGAACAACGGGGACAGCGTTGGTTGTCGGTGGCGGGCGCCGTCCGATTGGTCGCAAATGCCATTATTGCGGCTTGCCGTCACACGCTATTTTGAAAACAAATTATCGGATATTCCCCAATTGCCTGTAATTTTGCTCATGAGTGCATTCTTGTCAAGGGCAATTTATATAAAGCGGATATATCATGCCGGCAAAGACACTTTTATCAGAAAACATAGAGATTTTTGCGGGAGAGCGGAATGTCGGTTTAATTTGGTTTCTGCTGTTTGTGGTAAACGCGGAGGAATTATCATCTTGCCAAAAAATATTTTGAATAAGGCTGAATATTGGAAGAGGATTGGCACGAGTCTACTTGGTTTTGGAATCGTCGATAATGGCTTGGAGGCGGCCGTCGTCGTCGATCTGCCATTGGTCGATGGCGGGATCGTCATCCAAGCGATCAGCGACGGCAGTGGCTATAAAATGATCTTTATCGCCAACGATTGAATATCGATAACGGGCGGAGGGCATAATTTCCACGCCCAAATCCAGAAAAGCATCAGGGTTGTTTTTATCGGCAATCACTCCGTTGGGGGGTATCCAATATTCATCGGATTCTTCAAAATAAGCCCGCTCAAGTAGGAATATCTGATGCAGGAATTCTTTGGCTTCGGTTTGCTTGGCTTTGGTGGTGGAGCTCATGTAGCGCGGAATGGCGATACCGGCCAGAATGCCGACAATCACCAGGACGATCATTAGCTCAATAAGAGTGAATCCTTTGATTCTCCTGATGCCATCAGGCAGTCGGTCAGGTTTATTAATAGATTTTGGCGACATTTTTTAGTTTCTCAAGAAAAGAGAACATCTCCTCTTTCTGCCCGAGTTTTAAACTGATATCCACCTTCATAAATTCGGAGCGATGAGTCGATCGGCCGGAGAGTAATATATTAAAAGGGTTCGGGTTTTCAAAGATAATTTTTTCCATTTTGAGATCATGGCAGGAAATCTCTTTGGTATGAAGAGGTCGGCCATTGCGGCAGAGACCGGCGCTGTCGATTTTATAGATAACCGAATCGCCGTCGTCTAATTGAAGCATATAGGTCAGGGGAGCGCGCGATTTAATATTTATGGTTTTTTCCATATCATTTTTCATATATAAACAAATCAAGTCTGCCTGCATGGCGATCATATTCGATTTTTTCCATTTCAAAACCAGTCGTTGCACGAAGAGATTGGACGAGAAAAAAAGAAGCAAAAGAATCGAGACAAGCGATAAAGCCACTATTAGCTCCATCAGGGTAAGCCCCTTTTGGCCGCTTAGTTTATGGAGCGGAGATTTCATTATATAGCGTCGCCAGCAAGCGGTTTCCGGAAGATCTATAGACATTGATTCTGATTTTACAATAATTTCCTTGCCGGGAGACTTTCCTTTCCACTATGAAGGTCTTTGCCGATTTTATCTCCAAGATTTTTTGATCGGAGAAGTCATTTTTTGCCAATGTCAATTGCATCGTGTCGGAGGCCAAATGATAAGCCAAAACCAATTCCTTTATGGAAAAACCGGTAATCATCTGATTTAATAAAAAAACCAAGAGACTGAAACTGATCATAAATATGGCGGCGGCAATCAAGACCTCCAATATGGTAAATCCGCGAGTATTTCTAAGGCGTCTGTAGGTCAAGGTCATTCCTCGAAAAAATCAAAAACGGCATATTGTTTGACGCCGGTCACGCTCAAAGGCATTACCGGCAAAAAATCAAGCCGGGTTCTATCTATCGACGTGCGATAGAGCCAGTTGATATAGCGGGTTGGAGGCAATTGGAGGTTATAACTTCTGGTAATTGATAGGCCGAATAAAACTCCACGCAGTTCGGTCAAGTCCTCGCTTATAAGGCAGCCGGTGACTTCCGCGGCCGTGTCGACTTTAATTAAGTCAATTAATTCATCTTTGGACGGGGGCCGTTTCTCAATGACGGCTATAGCTTGCGAGCGGCTTTTGGGATAAAAATATATATGACTATCATCTTTATTATGATTAGCGGCATAAACATAAAGCAACGATGGATATTCAATATGGGCTCCATCACCTACTATAATTTTGATTCCCGCCAAAGCTTGTCCTTGGAAAAAACGGCATCTCTGAAAGAAGACGCTATCGCGGGCATAAAGCAGGCCGCCGTCCATTTGAACTGAACCATCTATAATAATACTCCCGCCGGCAAAAATCCGGAGAGGACCATTGAATCGGCATTCTTGTTTTATAAAAACAGAGCCCCTTGCGTAGAAAGCCATCTCGGTTTGGCGTAAATCGAGCTTAAGCGATTGCAGTTCCAAATCGCCGTCAATTAAGAAAGAGACCGCTGTGTCATCTTTGGCCAGATCAATCTCTCGTATGACCTGTGAACCCGAAAGAAAGTGGGTGGGATTATCGAACAAAAACATCTTTTGGGCATCAACATGCTCCATAACGTCATGATCAAAAGAAGGAAAGCTTGGGAATTGCCTTACTTCGACATTTCCCGAAATTGGATTATTTTCTTGGTTTGCTTCGCCATGCACGGATCCTTGAACAACGCCTGCCGGTCCGGTCATAACATCGCCGACAATTTTCGTCTGGCCGGCGACGACCAGCGGATAATTGAGGTCGCCATTTATCAGGGCGCAGTTCAGATCCGGCCAGGGCGCCTTGCCGATCAGGGCGCGCTTTTGCAGTGATTGCGTCCCCGCCTTTCCGACCGAGGCCACCATCAAATAGCCGCCATAGATTTCGGATTTAACCGAAAAAGATTCCGAGCTTGAAATGGCGTCAGTGATTCGCAGATTGACGGCGCTTTTCCAATCGAGACTGTCCCGATTCAGGGTATATAGATATCGCGCGATGCCTGAATCCGCCAAATAAGAGGAGCGTTCTTTGAGAATCCTTTTGACAATTATCATTTTGGAGCCAATAGTTGCGGCGAACACGGAGAAAAACAGCGTTAATAGAATAAAAATTACCGCCAAGGACGCCGCAAGTGCGGAACCGCTTTGGTCCTTGAGAAAAAATAATAGTCGCCATTGTCTCATTTATCTTCCAACTTAAGAGAGTCTCTTATTTTGCCTTTGCCGAAAATTACCAAGTTTTTGGAAATTTTTAGCGTCCGCCATTCATTCAGGGAATCATTAATAGCGACGATTTTATTCTCACTTGATTGAGAACGCAGAATCGCCTGAGGCCGCTTCGTTCCGCCAACAATTCCTTCCAAAGTGTACTCCCTTGAGGGGTAGGTCTCTTGCGAAGGGATTTCATCAAGGGTGCGATTCGATGGCGCAGTATGGCCGTGAGATTGAATTTCATTGCCAAACGGATTTATTTTTGGTTCAATATATTCGGGAGTTCCTTTTTTTATCTTGCCCTCCCTGAGCTTTTTTTTGCTTTCCGGCGCCAGTCGGAAATAACTTGACTCGCCAACGAATAAATCCATGTTTTGAACCCAAACATAAATGGCGATTAGGGCCAAGATTAAAAGTATAATTCGCCTCGCTTTATTAGATTCCATCCGCCATCAGCTCATTTCTGAAACGAATGATCATCTCCACCTGATTCGGGGATTCTGCAGATGGAGAGAGCGAAATACTTTCAATAATCGATTTTAATTCATTTTCCATATAATTGAGAGCGTTAAGAGATGATTCTATGGAGCCGAGAAAGGTTATGGTCTGAATATGGTCTGTCGTCTTGGTCCGCAAAATTTCTTTTCGGTTGCCGATGCCGATTAGCCTTAGATCATATTGTCGGGCAATCTCGATAAATGTCGACGTCTCTGACTGTATTCTTTGCTCCAAAGAAAGCAGTTTTATTTGAAGCTCGGAGTTTTCCGCGATTAACCGCGCAGTTTGGCGGGCAAGATTGTCCGAATTGGCCGTCAACTGCTCCGAGATTATTCTATTATCCCACTGGATTCTCAATTCCGACATGGAATAAGACAATATCGAAAAGGCAATAAATATTAGGGCTACATAAAGCAGAACCTCCCGTGCAAAGTATGAAGAAATGTTGTTCTTAGTCATCATCTAAACTCATTTGCATTCTGAACATAAAAGACTTAATTGGCTGTTGACCGGGAATAACGGCCGGCAGATTCGTCGATTTCAATTGAGTAATCTCAGCAGTAGGACCGCATAAATGCTCCGACACCATCCTTTGGTACTCGAAGACGGCGTCTTCTCGCAGGCTTTTTCCCTCCGCTATCAGAGCCAGACGCTTTCGCTCATCGGGCATAATATTTAACAAAGTCAAAATTAGGCCGCTGGGGCGGGACTGGCAAAAGGCGCTTATATGCGGGGCAAACCGAGAATAATTATCTATCGAACCAAATTCTCGAATAGCCGCGCTCAATGAATCATGCGTATTCTCCAGATTAAGTTTTCGGCTATACTGACTTTCCAGAGCCTGAATTTGAAGATCGGAGGCGCTTTGCGTTAGATTGCCAATTGAGACAATCAAGAGCGATAAAATGGCGAGCGTGAGAGCCGTCCGCCCCAGCAATTTTATCGATGAAAGAAAAAGAAGATATCGGCGAACATCGCGATTACGCGCGCCATCGATATTATAAAAGGGTTTTTCAATGCTGAGCTTGAAAAACGGCGGCTTAAGCATATTCCAAAGAATCGAGGAATTGCGGGCGTTTTTCTTATTCCTGCTTTTTGAGGAATCAACACTAATTGAATTATCGTCGTTGCATTTTAATAAGGAAGACGATTCAAGTATATTAGGAATCCCCTGCAAGATTCTCATATTGAATGAAAGCCCAAGAAAGTCAAAATCGGCGCTATCCGGCAATTTCCCCTGTGACCAGCCTTTATACACAAGGAAAGATATGGGGAGACAATCTTCACTCAGGATTCCTTTTTCGCTTAGGAAATTGTACAAAGCGATTCCAATATTCTCTTTGCATCCTGATAGAAAAGCGTATTTTCGGCCATTTTTTGCAGAAAGGAATCTAAGTGTAATGGCGCTCTTTGAGGAATTATTGCCCAAAATAAATTTACTAATTTCGGAGATCGATTTTGATCCCTCGTCAATCCAGAAAAAACAATAGAAACCTCCGAGAAGGATTTTTAGCGGTTGGCCGGCGTAATGAAGTTCCTGAGCGGCCTTCTTCAAAAGCTCATCCAGATGGATACAGATGTCATCGGAAGATAAGCTTTGCGCCGGCGCAAAAATCGACACGCAATCGCCGCGATGATCGAACAGATAGAATCTCTTACTATGCAACAGTAAAAACCATTGAGTCGATATTAGGATATCATGGGCGCTTGATCTCATTGCGTCAAGCGCGTCTTTGAAGTGAAATTTCGCCATCCCAATAAATCTACGGTTATTTCTTATCTTTTAACGCTTTTTCGATGTTAATAGAACCTTCCGCTCCATAATAGACGTGAGGAGTCAAATAAACCATCAGTTCCGATTTTGTTTTGGAGCTTCGTCGATTCTGAAATATTCTCCCAAGTATCGGGATATCGCCCAGGACAGGAAACTTGCTGATAATGATATTGTCATGATTTTGTATCATCCCTCCGAGGATTATGGTTTCTCCGTTGCGAAGCCGCACGGTAGATTTGAGAATTCTTCGGTTGATTGTGGGCGGAATATCGGGATCGAAGGCAGTGGCGGGGGAATTGAATTCGGGTTTGATTTCGACTATAATTTCCCCCGATTCGGTGACCCAGGGCGTTACCTCAAGACTCATATTGGCTTCAATTACTTCAAAGCGCTGTGTGGTCTGGGTGGAAACATTGGTCTGTTCAGATGGATGAATGGTCTTGCTTTCGAGAAGATAATATTGAGAGGTTCCGATTTTAATGGAAGCGGAATATCCATTTAGGGCCGCTATCTGCGGACGGGATCGGATATTGGCGATTCCCCGTTCTTCCATAATCTTCAATCGCGCATAAAAGTCGCTTGACAGATGGCCGATATTCTTGATATTCAAATAATCGGCGATATTGTCCAAATGCACCGTCAGCCGGTCTCCGGTTGCGCTGTAATCGATGTTTGGATAATAATTATGATTGGGCAGAGTCGTTTTCAATCCGGTGTTATTGGCGATTAAATTGAATTCTTTAGTATCGGTGACATTGAAATCAACAACGATGGCGTCAAACAGAACCTGAGCGGGTGGGGTATCGATTTCTCGCAGAAAAGCTTCAACCTCCCGAATGGATGTTGTGGGACCAGTCAATATAAGGCCATTATGTTCTTTAATTGCCCGTACCGTCGTTTGTTTTGTCAAGACCGGAGGAATTAATTCTGTAACGATATTGTTGCTTAAGTGAGCCAATTTTATTAGCTTTGAACTATAGAGGTTCTCGCTTGTCTTATCCCCGACAAAAAAAGTATTATTATCATTTTTGTAGCTATAAGGCGTGCCGCGAAGGATAAGCCCAAGAAGATCCTCCGTGGAATTGCCGGCGTAATTTATAGATACTGATCCTTCAATTTGGCCATAGATAATGATATTGATTCGACACTCTTCCGTGAGGGCGTTAAGAATGTCAATGATGGCCATGTTTTTGGCATCTACGTAAACACTGTCGCCAGAGCATCTGATTGATCGTCGGCTAAATGATTTCTTGTTATCATTGCGGGCGAGTGTAGCGCCGACTTTATAAATATTTTCAAATTTGCCAAATGAAAATCCATTGGAAACCAGCAAAGCCTGAAGAACTTTTTCAAATTCCAAGTCCACCAAATGACCGGTAATGGATCCCTGAACATTATCTTCGATCATAATATTATTTCCCGTCGCCATAATTAATGTATCTATCAGCCGTTTGAGATCGACATCGATTACATTTAGGGAAAGAAGTCCATTAGAATATTTAAGATCTATCGGAGGTGGAGGAGGGGACGGCGGCGAAGGGCGAAATATTTTTACAATTCCGCCGGTTCTTTCCCATCGAAGGTCGTACTCCCCAAATATAAAATGCAGGGCGTCGTTGAGCGAAACATTTTCCAATCTCAGCGTGATGATACCGGTTATGGAAGTATCCAGATAAAATGAAAGTTGATAAGCGCGCGTGAGGGCTGTTAGGGCATCTTTCAAGGGAATTCCTGAAAAATCCAGAATAGGAATAGTGATGTTGGTATCGACTATTTTTTCGGTGGATTTCAAATCAGACGCGAAATTGTCCGATGGTTTTTCGGGGAGAATCATCATACTTGAATCATACAATCTTAAAAGCGAGGGGTTTTGTCCCCTGACCATATTGGGAGAAGTCGCAACGGCCATTATAATCATAGCCATTATTATGACGCTCCGAAAATTCGTCGGTACAAATGATTTAATAAATTGGGGATTGAGAATAAGTTTCAGATAATTGGACATTATCCCCCCTATTTATAAGGTCTAATTAACATGATTCTCTCCAGACTTCCGAAGGCAATGTTTTGCCCCTTTTTATTAATTCAATGCCGCGTTCTCGCAGAGTTTGCATCCCCCGTTTTTTCGCGAAAGCGAGTATTTCATTTACTCCCGCCATGTGCATAATCATATCAGAAATTTCCTCGTCGATGGAAAGCAGTTCATAGATGGCTGTGCGGTCTCTGCATCCAATATGAAAGCAGTGAGGACACCCTTTTCTCTTAAAAAGGTTTTCAGGATTTAAGCCCAGAGCAAGAGCCGCGGTTCGTTCGTTAAGATCCAAAACTTCACCCTGGCAAAAGGGGCAAATCAATCGCACCAATCTTTGAGCAATTACCAGCCTTAGCGATGAAGACAAAAGGAACGGTTCGGCGCCAAGATCGATAAGTCTGGCAATTGACGAAACAGCGCTATTTGTATGAAGCGTGGATAGCACCAAATGCCCTGTCAGAGACGCCCGAAGCGCATTGTCCAAGGTTTCCCTGTCTCTAATTTCGCCGACCATTATCACATCGGGATCTTGCCTTAGTATTGCCCTAAGCGCCGAGGCGAAGGTCAAATTTATTTCCGGCTTAATTTGCATTTGGTTGATTCCGGGCAGATTATATTCAATCGGATCTTCTATTGTCGTTATGTTAACTTCAGGGGATCTAATCTGATTGAGGGCGGCATACAGGGTAGTTGTTTTGCCTGAACCGGTTGGTCCGGTTATAAGAATAATTCCATTCGAAAGCCTTATTTTGCTCTCAAAAATTCTTCGATCGTCATCCTCAAATCCCAATAAATTAAGGTCAAGGCGCAAGCCGGCCTTATCAAGCAAGCGGAGGACAATTTTTTCGCCAAAATCGGTCGGCGCAACTGAGACTCTAATATCAACGACGCGATCCTCTATTTGGAATCTTATTCGTCCATCCTGGGGGCGACGCTTCTCGGCAATATCGAGACCCGATATTATTTTTATTCGCGATATAAAAGACGGCATCATTTCTTTTTTGATTGAGCTTTGTTCCTGCAGGATGCCGTCAATTCGATATCGGACCGCAAGGAAATCCTCAAATGGCTCAAGATGAATGTCCGATGCCTTCATCCTCAAGGCTTCCGAAATAACGCTATTGACGCGCTCGATGGCGGTATGGTCAGCGTCATCGCTCTTTCTTACTTCAGCCCCAATTTCGTCTGTTCGTTGAGCGGCATATTTTTGATTTTCGGCTATTATCTCCTCCTGAGAGGAGCGGATAAAATCAAACTTCCGACCTGCAATGAACTGCAGAACACTAATTATATTGGCGTTTGTCTGAGGGCAAATCATCAATCTGATTGTCCCATTGCTTTCAATTATGGGGGCAATAAGATATCGAATGCAGAATTCAGGACTAAGAGTCGCTCCAGAAAGAATCATGTCCTTTCGAATCCCAAAAACACCTTGATTAAATAATAAAAATGCCTATATTTATATAGTTATTATCAGCCCATAAATCAAGATATAAATGGCGGAATATAAATATAATGCCCATACATTTTCCGGCCATGATGTGACCGGCACAAGGCGAGCGAGAAACCCTTTGGAACTCGAAGCTTGTTTGGCGGAAGAAGGCTTGATTCTTCAATCATATCAAAAGGCTAAAGCTGATTCGTTTGAATATCTCAAGAGCTTATTCGGAAAGTCGGAAATTACTCGATTAACAAGGCAATTGTCAGTATTGATTTCTTCTGGAATAACAATAACTGAGGCATTGGAATCCGTCTGCGAGCAGACAAATGACAAGTATATCTCCTCCATATTTCAGGAAATATTGGAATCGGTCAAATCGGGTGAATCCCTCCATTCGGCTTTCGGAAAATATCCGGCCTATTTTAATACGGTATACTTAGCGCTGCTTGAGGCTGGGGAGATTTCCGGATTTCTTGATGTATCGCTTGATCGAGCCGCCGTCTTTCGCGAGAATGCCGAACGGATAAATAAAAAGATAATGTCGGCTTTGGCTTATCCCGCCTTAGTTCTTCTGGTATCATTAATTGTCGTTTTTATTTTAATCATTTATTTAATCCCAATATTTTCTTCGATTTATACGGGATTCAATATTGAATTACCCCCTTCCACAAAATTCCTAATAAATATAAGCGAATCGCTCAGGGCTTCGCTCTGGGTCATCCCAGCATTTGCGGTTTTATTCTTAACATTTATATTTCTGGCAATGCGTTCAAATGCAATTAGAATAAAATATGGCAGATTTATTTCAAATCTGCCAGTTCTTGGAAATTTTTATGTCAAACTTGGCGTTTCTCGTTATTGCCGAACGCTTGGGACGCTTCTATCTTCAGGTCTGCAGTTGATCGAGTCGGTTGAAGTAGCGGCCCGTACGTCCGGCAGTCTGTACTTTGAAAATACGCTTGAATCTGTCGTCAATCGATTAGGAGAGGGGCAATCGTTGACGGAGGCCTTGGCCGAAACAAAAATTTTCCCAAAAACTGTTATAAGAATGACGTCGGCTGGCGAATCGACAGGCAGGTTAGGCGAGATGTTTGCCAGAATGGCCGATTTCTATGAGAAAGAAGTTGATATTGAAATGGCGGCCATGATCTCTATTATTGAGCCGATTGTAATAGTAGTCTTGGGAATAATTGTCGGCTTTCTTCTAATCGCAATGTATATGCCTCTCTTTGAGTTAATTGGGCAGGCAGGGGAAGTCTAAACCATTGACATAGAAATCGTCGCCTTTCAAAAAATCTACGATGACCTCTGGAATGTATATTTCGGTCCTCTGAGATTGGCTGTCTTTGATGCCAAAACATATAGAATCATTCGTGAAAAATCGAAAGTAAAAAGAATAAATCTAAAATATGAAACTAATTAATAAAAATCTAACCTCCAAAAAGTGTTACCTATCTGCCCGGTTTAATGTGTTACCTATGTCCCAATCTGTTCAGGTTGTCATGCTGGACTTGAGAAGCTGCGTCATAATTCTTGAAATGGAACAATAATGATTTAATGGTCCTATGTGCCGCAAGAAGTTATCGGCAGATGTGGATTCGCCATGGCGAACCATGCACGGAACACGGTACCTCCGACTTTTTCAACAAGCCCTCTGAGTGGGTTACCGGTTTTAATAGATATCAATAGAGATTCTCGAAAATTTTGTTGTTTAAACCCCTCGCGCCTGCCCGTCTCTGCATGGTTTGTAAGCTTATGGCTTAGTAAGAAGCGCCCAATAAGAATGGCATGACTTTCAAAATCTAATGTGGTGTCCCAGAAATATATTAACATATGGGTATGGCTCTCATCGCGGCGTCGGTCCGCCGCAGGCGGATTTCCCGACGCAATGAATTTCGGCAGGAAGTCCCGATTTCATCGGGACTGCCGGCGCGTTTCGGTCGAGGGCTGTAAAGAAGCGTTAGGGACACCACACTAATACAAGTTAACAAGTGAAATATTTCACTTGTGCAAAAAAAAAGAACAAATTATCTTCGTAAAGAATAAAACAGAAAATATAAGTATTGTATTGTTATGATACTGGGTCTCATCGGCGGTTATAAACAGCGGATTTCCAAATTTTGGGGCAATTTATGCTTATTAATAATGTCAAGAGCATCTTAATCCTAATAGCCTTGTTTTTATTGCATGGCATGGTATTGTCTCAGTCAGCGCCAACAAATGCCGATTGTCTGGCCTGTCATGATGCGGCTCATGGAGAAAAAGATTCCACCATCGCCGGTTCATTGGCAATCTCAATCCATAAAGATTTTGGCTGTGTTGATTGTCATATTGCCATTAAGGAAATTCCCCATGAAAAGAATGTAACTGATGTCAACTGCGGCGATTGTCATGCTGAGGAATCAGGAATTTATCAATGGCATGGAAGAATGCAGATACCGGACGGTGAAGATATTCCCCAATGTTTTGATTGTCATGGGAAACATGATATTCTTCCATCTACCAATAAGGAATCGCGCGTTAATCCTTTAAATCTTCCCTCCGCCTGCGGCTATTGCCACGAGGATATTAATATTATTAGGAAGCATGATATACTTTTTGGGAATGCGGTGCATGTTTATGAAAACAGTGTTCATGGGAAGGCAACTCAGGGCGGAATTTATACCGCCGCGACCTGCAATGATTGCCATTCGGCCAATGGAACCGCCCATAGGATACTCTCGCCGGGTAATCCGGAATCACCGATAAACCATTTTAACATCCCCAAGACCTGCGGAAGATGTCATCACAATATTGAAAATGACTATTGGGAAGGGATGCATGGGAAGCTTGTGGCTCGAGGCGAAACTGATGTGCCGGTATGTACCCATTGTCATGGTGAGCATGGTATTATTGCCCCCAGCGACCCCCGGTCGCCGGTCAGTCCGATTCGTTTGGCAGAAGCTACCTGTGCGCCATGCCATGAATCAGCCCATTTGAATGAAAAATATGGAATTCCCAGCGGAAGATTGCAGTCATTTGTGGATAGTTATCATGGTTTGAAAAGCAAGGCGGGTGATATTACGGTGGCCAATTGCGCTTCCTGCCATGGGGCACACCGTATTTTACCTCATACCGATTTAACCTCCTCGATTTATCCATCAAATCTGGCCAAAACCTGCGGACATTGCCATCCGGGAATATCGGCCGAGATGGCCCAAACTCCTATTCACAGTACTCCCGGTATTTCGCAGACCCCGGCCGCCCGATTTGTCGGCAGAATCTATATTATTGCCATAGTCATTATAATCGGCCTTATGGTTGTCCACTGGTTGATTGACTTAAGAAAGCAGATTCGGATCATAAATCTGAAAGAGCAAATTGTCCGCATGACCTACAATGAGGTCTGGCAACATACTTTCTTGATGGTCACTTTTATAACTCTTGTTTTGACCGGTTTTTCATTGAGATATTCCGAGGCCTGGTGGGTGCAGATTCTTTTTGGATGGGAAGGGGGGTTCCCTCTAAGAGGTGTAATTCATAGAGTTTCGGCAGTCCTGTTTATTTTGACCTCAATTTGGCATATTATTTATTTGTTAACTCCTCGCGGCAGGCAATTTGTGATAGATATATTTCCGCAAAAAAAAGATTTCCATCAATTTATCCAGATGATTCTCTACAATCTTGACAGAACCAAAGAACGTCCTCTGTTTGGCAAGTTTAGCTATATTGAAAAGGCGGAATATTGGGCCTTGGTTTGGGGAACGGTGGTCATGATAATTAGCGGATTTTTCCTTTGGTTTGATAATGTGGCTGTTAGATGGTTTCCAAAGGGATTTCTCGATGTTATGCTGGTTGTTCATTTTTATGAGGCTTGGCTGGCAACATTGTCAATAATGATCTGGCATATGTATTCGACAGTTTTCAGCCCCAATGTCTATCCAATGAATCCATCTTGGTTCACCGGTAAAATGCCCATGGAGTGGTATAAGCATGAACATCCGGAAGACACCGATAGCAAAAATAATATCTATTAGTTATTGTTACAACATAGGCATATTTGTCAATATTGCCTATATGGATTTCGACCTGATGCCAATAAGGTCGGTTGAGAGAAGAAGGGAAATATATATGTGGCGGAGTCTATTCGCGGGGAATAGGGCACCATGACCGGAATGATTAAGCGGTTCATATTATTTGGATTGAGCATTGTCTTGGCAGTTGCTTCCGTTTGGGGGCAATCTGCCGATGATTGCATGATCTGCCATGCCGATAGCGCTCTCTATGCGGAAAAAGACGGGCATAAAATATCCTTATTTGTTAATTTTAAGAAATTCGAAAACTCTGTCCATAAAGACCTTGATTGTATCGCCTGTCATTCCGATCTTGCCGGCGCTGATTTTCCCCATAAAGAGAATGTTGCCCCCGCCGATTGCGCTCTATGTCATGATCAAATAGCATCGCAATATGATGCCAGTTTGCATGGGAAGGCTATTCGGGACGGCGCCAAGCTTGCCCCTCGATGCCCTGATTGCCATGGCAATCATGAAATTGTTCCGGTATCCTCACCCGAATCCAATGTTACCAAGTTTAACATTCCTTTTGTCTGCGGCCGCTGTCATAAAGAGGGAACGGCTGTCAGCAAAACCTATGATATCCCTCAGGATAGCATATTGGATCATTATTCTGAGAGTATTCATGGCGAAGGATTGCTTAAGCGGGGATTGACTGTTACAGCCGTTTGTACTGATTGTCATACATCGCATAATGTCTTGCCGCATACAGATTCCAAATCAACTATTTTTCGAGAAAATGTTCCGAAAACCTGTCAGAAATGCCACGGCAGAATTGAACAGGTGCATCGCAAAGTCATCAGGGGCGAGCTATGGGAAAAAGAACCAAATAAGGTGCCCGTTTGTGTGGATTGCCATTCTCCCCATAAAATTCGCAGGATATTCTATGATGAAGGGATGGCCAATGCGGACTGTCTAAGATGTCATTCCAAAAAAGACCTGAGCATGATAAGAGACGGCCAGACTATTTCATTATATATTGACAGTGCAATGACTCAAAGCTCGATTCATCGCAATATCGCCTGTGCGCAATGTCATACGGGCGCATCCCCGGAACATGAACGTTCATGCGCCACCATTACTACAAAAGTTGATTGCTCAATATGCCACGATGAGGTTGTTAAAACATATAATTCAAGTACCCATGGTATTCTATCCGAGCGGGGCGATCCCAACGCGCCGCTCTGCCGCGATTGTCATGGAGTCCATGACATAAAGGGACATCGCGATCAGCTGTCATCTACGTATCCAACTCATGTTCCCGGTCTGTGCGGCAAATGTCATCGCGAGGGAAGCAAAGCCGCCATGCGCTATCATGGGGAAACACATAATATTCTTGAAAATTACACGGAAAGCACGCACGGCAAAGGATTATTGCAAAGCGGTTTGGTGGTAACGGCAATGTGCACTGATTGCCATACGGCTCACCATGTATTGCCTCGGGAAAACGTCGCTTCAAGTATTAATCAAGCCAATCTTCCAGTTACATGCGCCAAATGCCATAGCGGCATTTATGAAATATTTGCCAAAAGTATTCACTCTTCCGCGATATATAAGGGCGATGAACCGCTTCCCACTTGCGAAGATTGTCATCAAGCACACACAATAACCCGAACCGATACTGAAGGTTTCCGACTGGCCATCATGAATCAATGCGGCCGCTGTCATGAAGACGTCACTCAGACATATTTCGAAACCTTTCATGGAAAGGTCTCCAAGCTTGGGTATATGGCCGCGGCCAAATGCTATGATTGCCATGGAGCCCATAATATTCTTCCTACTTATGAACCCACATCGACTTTATCACGGCAGAATATTGTCGGCACCTGCGGGAAATGCCACCCCGGTTCGCATCGCCGCTTCGCCGGATATCTAACTCATGCAACTCATCATGATAAGCATAAATATCCCATTTTATTTTATACCTTTTGGTTTATGACCATGCTTCTTATCGGAACCCTGACAATTGCCGGAACTCATACCATTCTTTGGTTGCCACGTTCCTTTCAGGCGATGAAAGCCAATAAAAAACTGAGGGCGGAATATGGCGGCAAGTTAGAATATATTCGTTTTAGTAGCTATTCGAGGCGACTGCATATTTTGGTAATTATAAGTTTCCTTGGACTGGCGTTAACCGGCATGACTCTAAAATTCTCTTATTTGTCATGGGCGCAGTGGCTTTCAAAGATTCTTGGCGGATTTGAATCGGCTGGTTATATTCATCGAATTTGCGCCTTGATTACCTTTTTCTATTTCGGTGCGCATTTGTTTGATTTATTCAAACATAAGCGCGCTCAAAAAATATCTTGGAGGAGTTTTCTTTTTGACTCCAATTCTATGTTACCCAATAAAACCGATTTCCGCGAGGCATGGGGGACTCTAAAATGGTTTATCGGTGTCGGGCCGCGCCCGGGATATGGCCGATGGACATATTGGGAAAAATTTGATTATTTTGCCGTTTTCTGGGGTGTCGTCATAATTGGATCCACCGGTTTGATGCTCTGGTTCCCGGAATTTTTTACCAGATTCCTCCCAGGCTGGTTTATAAATGTTGCCACCATTATTCATTCTGACGAGGCTCTTTTGGCAGTGGCCTTTATTTTTACCGTGCATTTCTTCAATACCCATTTCCGGCCGGATAAATTTCCCATGGATACCGTAATATTTACGGGTAGAGTCCCTATTGAGGAATTGAAGCATGACCGTCCAAGAGAATATAATGAACTCTCAGAGTCGGGGAAACTTTTGGATAATTTAGGCGAGCCGATGCCGCCTGCAGTGGTGAGAGGGTTTAGAATATTTGGCTCAATAGCCTTATTTTTGGGGATTTCATTGATATTGCTAATTATCTGGGCGGAGATTTTTGGATATAGGTAGGATTTGTATATGATGGCCTACTGCTTATGAAGGGAGGTTTGGGAAATCATAAAATAATATTCAACCAACCTAAAAAAATTTCGTAAAGTCTAATAGTTAAATTACACTTTTTTGATAGGATAATGGAACAAATATGCTATCACTAAAAGCACAATATGGATTAAGAGCGATTATATCGCTTGCCGCCCATCATGGCAAAGGCCCATTGCAGGCCAGAGAAATAGCTTCATCGCAGGGCGTTCCGGTACGATATTTAGAGCTTCTTCTTTCTCAATTGAGACGAGCGCGCTTGGTGGAAGCTACTCGGGGCAAAAATGGAGGATATATTCTTTCCAGAAAGCCCAATGAAATCACGGTATGGGATATTGTGACAGCTTTTGAGGGAAAAGCAATTCTATTTCAGCCAAAAGAAGCGGTTGACGCCCCCCCTCAAACGAGGGTTCTTTCTTTTATCTGGCGTGATGCCGAAAAGAAAGTGATTGATTATTTGAGCTCATTAAAAATCTCCCATGTTCTTGAGACTCTTAAGTCCGACAAGGAGATGTATTTCATTTAACGGTTTATATCAGGATGGAGTTGACAATGTCGAAAATAGCTGATGACATTACCGGATTGATTGGGAAGACTCCTATGGTAAGGCTAAATCGCTTGGGCAAAAATTTGCCGGGCTTCGTGATCGCCAAAATGGAATCATTTAATCCCTGTTCATCGGTTAAGGATAGAATTGCCATCTCCATGCTTGATGATGCGGAGAAAAAGGGTCTCCTTGGCAAAGATACCATTATAATTGAGCCGACTTCAGGAAATACCGGTGTGGCCTTGGCATATATTGCCGCCGCCCGTGGATACAAATTAATATTGACCATGCCTGATTCAATGTCGATTGAAAGAAGCAACCTCCTGAAAGCATTTGGAGCGAAATTAATATTAACCCCGGGCGCCGACGGCATGCCGGGCGCTGTCAAAAAAGCCGAGGAACTTGTAGCGGCCACACCTAATGCCTTTATGCCACAGCAATTCAAGAATCCCGCTAATCCGTTTATCCATTTAACGACAACCGGCCCCGAAATATGGCAGGATACGGACGGTATGATTGATATTTTGGTCTCCGGTGTGGGCACCGGCGGCACCATAACCGGCGTCGGCAATTTTCTGAAGCAGAAAAGATCAACGATTAAATTGATAGCCGTTGAGCCTTCCGCCTCGCCGGTTTTAAGTGGCGGGAAACGAGGCCCCCATCCAATCCAAGGAATAGGCGCCGGTTTTAAGCCCGATGTCCTGAATCTTGATATTATTGATGAAATCCAAAAAGTATCCAACGACGAGGCGATAAACACAACAAGACGCCTTGTTCGTGAGGAGGGGATACTTGCAGGGATTTCATCAGGCGCCAATGTGGCGGTTGCTTTAAGGGTGGCTGGGCAGGAAGAAAACCGAGGCAAAATGATTGTTACATTTATCTGCGATACTGGTGAAAGGTATCTTTCAACCCCGACTTATCTTGAATTATAATGGGCATTTTGCAATCGGTTTGATTCAAGATGTAACGCTGTTTCTATATGAAATATCATACTGAAACGGCGTAAGTTTTAATTGTATAATCAATTCATAAATTAATTTATTTATTCCCTTAAGTTATTGTGGGGCAATCGCATAAAAAATACGGTAAAAATGATTCCTTTTCAATAATTTGGCATGAATAATGCAATAAATTATAACTGGAATTTGATTCTGTGAGCGACATCATTGGGGCTTATGGTTCGAGCAAAAGGGGGATTGGGTGGCCATGATTCGTTGGAGGCTATATTTCCTCCGAATCAATGGCCGTTCGGGATCCAACAGGGGGGATCTTGGGCGGACAACGTGAAAAAAATAGTCCCGCCGTGTCGGCGGGACTGTTTTTTTTGCTTTGGTAATATTGATTATGAGATTATTATCAATGTATGTCTAAAAATGGATTCAGATTCGGAATTTCCACAACCGCAGATTATTCAATAGATATTGGCAGTCAATTTCGGGCAATTGTCAAGGCAGGTTTTGATTTTGTTTCTATCGGCGCAAGAATGGAACATAGCCATTTTTTTGAAAAAGATAAATTTAGTGAAATTATTAAATGGGCAAAGGCATTAAATTTATCAATAGAATCGGTGCATTTTCCATTTGGACGAGAATATGATATCGCCGCAAGAAATCAGGATGAGCGCCAAATCGCACAGACATCCGCAAAGCATTTCATCAAATTGGCTAATCATTATAAAATTCCGCAAATAATACTTCATCCTCATGACTATTATGATGATAGCAAGGAAGCCTGTCTTCAACGAGCGATCGAAAGCCTGAGGGATATCACATATCGGAATAAAGCCAAAGTTCATATCGCCTTGGAAAATCTGCCGGGGAACGATTCACCGTGGATCATTTCTCAACTGCTTGAAAAATTCGATAGAAATGAATTTGGCTTCTGCTATGACAGCTCTCATGAAAATATCAGCGGCGAGCCATTCCATTTGCTTAAAAAATATCATTCCCGTATGACCACCACCCATCTGTCCGATAATCTGGGATATCATGACGATCATTTGATTCCGGGAGATGGGATTATCAATTGGAATGAATTAAGCAAATATTTCAATCCGGACAGTGTTATAAAAGATATCTTGTTTGAAGTAGGAACCGGCGAGAAATTAAATATTCCTCTGGAGGAATTTCTGACAAAAACCATGGTTGCGGCCAAACGGATATTTGGCAATTGAGTATTAATCCTTACAAATTGGCGACCTTTGGCCGATAAAATTGTATAACATTTAAATATGCTATTCAGGGAGATTAATTAAAATGCAAAAATTATTAATGGCAGGATACTATATAATAATCAATATAATATTGAGTCTGGCCGTTTCCTTGGCATTGGCGCAGGATAACTCCGTAGATTACTTTTTGGAACAGGGGCAGACTTTCTATGAATCGGGAAAATACAATGATGCAATTATGGCTTTTACTAATGCCATTGCCATTGATCCCGGTATTGCTGAAGCATATTTGCATAGAGGAATTGTTTATGGTCGCACGGGGGAATACGAGAAAGCCATCGCTGATTTCACCGGCGCCATTGGAATAGACCCTCAGATGAAAGAAGCTTTTTATAGCCGTGCGCTGGCATACGAGAAAAACCGAATGGAGGCCAAAGCCGTTTCTGATTATGACAAGGCAATTCAGATCGATCCCCAATATGTCTCAGCCATTTATAATCGCGGGATTATAAAATTTAAGCAGGGCATACACAAGGATGCCATAAATGATTTTAAGACAGCGCTTAAATTAAAGCCGGATTTTGACAAGGCCTACTTAAATCTCGGACATGCCTATGCGGGCAATGGCGATTCGGTTTTGGCGCTGACCAATTATTCAAAGGCGATTGAGATAAATCCCCAATATTCCGAGGCTTTTTATCACCGTGGGCTTATTAAATATTTCACCCATAAATATAATGACGCTGTCGCTGATTTCAGCGCCGCCGTTAAAATTAATCCCCAATATGCTCTTGCCTATTATAATCTCGGGGCTACTTATGAATGGCTGAAAAAATATGACGATGCCATTGGGGC
Source organism: Candidatus Zixiibacteriota bacterium (assembly GCA_020058225.1). Classification (GTDB taxonomy): domain Bacteria; phylum Zixibacteria; class MSB-5A5; order GN15; family PGXB01; genus JAGVEJ01. Next base: position 20,958 of record JAGVEJ010000158.1, read on the forward strand.
ATTTGAAAAATACATTACGGTTGCGCCTCCCGCTGATTCAACTCGCATCAGTGATACCCGCGATAAGATTGAAGACATCAGAAGAAAAAAACTGGAGCGGCTCGGCAAAGAATAATTGTCGGTTTGTATCTGTAGTCCAAGTGTTGAAACCGCAAGGGTTTCGACCTACCGCAATTCTTCAACATATTCCTGAGACACGACACTAACTGGTTTATAAATAAACTGCTTATTTATACCATTTTCCGCCGATATAAGCGCTGTCTAATAAATACTCCCCGTTATCAAGAAGCCCCACACCTTTGGCGTAGTACTCATCATAAGGGTCGCCGCCATCAGGTGAATAGTGGAATTTCAGTACATTGCTGAATTTGCCGGCTTTGACCTCCTTTGTTACATATCCCGAGAACTGCAGTTTCCCCCCTAATTCATAATAGACAAGGGAATCATTTTTATAGAAAAAAGCCTTCGATTGATAACTAAAAGACTCTCCTTGTACCAATTTGAATGGAATTTCCAAAGGCGGATCGAGCCAGAGCTTCTCGGCCAAGAGATGGAGTCTGAAACCGGTTGAATCGACCGTCCATGCCTCTATAGTATGCATATTTTCAAAAACCCTTTTGCACGAGACACCCGCAACTGTTGTATCACCGGAAACCTGTCTGATTATTAAAGGCACATTTTGGGTTGAGTAAAACCATTTATCGCCATCGGCCATTGGGAAATACTCAGGACCGTCGATTATTTTCGGGGCCGGCGCCGGCTTATCAGGCGAACAGTTAATCAGCATTAGGATAAAAAATAGAATTATTATGTTTTTCATTTCAACTCCGTCATCCGCAATTAATGCTTGTAAGCCTATGGCTTGTCGGCATATATCTATTGAAAATATATTGATAAACTTCATGCAATTCGGAAAGGTTAGACCGCATAATATTTTTAGTTATTTATTTGTTTGTAATTGAATTTCCCATTATGACAGATTGTCTATCGAAATATATATCTATTTCCTCAACCAAAGGCGTATTGTCGCATGTTAATGTCACAATCTGGGCATCCTCAATCTCTATCCAGTCTTCCTGCGTGACTGACGGATACTGTGAAGCTACCTCTGAATGGACAACATTGGTAGTGTCATAACGATAGAAAAGAGTATGTCCCTCACGATATGTCCATAGCGTAAGGCCGTCAGTCAGGTAAAAGTTAAGGTAACGGGAAATTTCCGGTATTTGATCATGCAGAGATTGAATGACATGTCCCAGAGCCGGTTTCACTTCCCAGCTAAAATCCTCAAGAGTCTGCAAGATATAAATAAAATACAGCTCTGAGCCAATCCACAGGTTAGTATCGCTCCCGCCATATTTTGGCATGTTGGAGGCGAGATAATCAGGGCGAATCAGACCGAGAACGACCTGTTTAACATTTGTGCCATTATGCGCCATTAGCCAATGTTTGCCGTTCTTTATTCGCACAAAGGGGTGAGGATTGGAAATATCACATGGCCCCGATGAACACCGCCTAATATGAGCTACCGCCACGCGCGGCTCCATAGTAGAAATTTGCATGACAGCTGAATCATAGGCCGGATCAGTATAGGCTGGCATTTGGCCGCGATAAATTATTGGAATATCATGACATGGGAAATAATAACCGGCCGCCCAGCCATCATTATTGAATTGGGCGAGATATTTAAGGGAATTGGGGAGTGTTAAAAGATGGTTTATAATCATATTTGCCGGCGCACCATCCGAAATCGCCGCCCATAAGCGACATTCATGCGTGGTATCGCTAATATTATCAAATGAATATGCCGCTGGAATAAAAAACAGATTTGCCCCAATTAATGTCAGGAAAACGGATAGCGATACCATCATGGAAGACATCATAATTTATTATAGCCAATCAGGAAAATAAGTCAAATTAAATGCCGTTGTTACCGGAGGAATTTAGATTTATTTTTTTACCTTGGGACTAATTGTCGGTTTGGTAAAATAATTTTCAATATTCTCTACAAGTGGCGGATTTTCGCAAGACAATGTGACTAATTGTCCATCGGATAACTCCATCCAGCTTTCTTGTGAGGCTGATGGATATTGCGAAGCCACTGCGGAATATGCTGTTTCTAATGAATCATGCATATAAAAAAGGGTGTTTCCCTCACAATATCCCCATATTGTATTGCCATCGGAGAGATAGAAATTAAGGAATCGTCCGGTTTCGGGAATTGCCTGATGCAATAGTTCAATTGCCGTTCCTAAGGCCGGTCTGATCTCTCCATTCAAATCCTCCAATGTCTGCAGTATAAAGATGAAATATAAATCAGTGTCAATCCATGAAGCAGTATCATTTCCACCATACTGCGGCGGATTGGCCGCCAGGTAATCGGGGCGAATTAAATTGAGCAAAATATTTTTTGATATGGTTCCATTATGGGCAAAAAGCCAGTGACGGTTGTTTTTTGTCCTCACAAAAGGGTGAGGGTCAGGAATATTGCATAACCCCGATGAACACCGGCGAATATGAGCCGCCGCAACACGAGGATTTGCCTGCGATATTGTCACCACCGCCGAGTCAAAAGACGAATCAAGATAAGCGGGTAAGCTATTTCTAAAAACAATCGGATAATCCTTGCAGGGAAAATAATATACAATTCCCCAGCCATCATCATTGTTTTGACTCAAATTTTTAAGGGAATTGGGCAATGTAATTAGATGGCTGGTAATAATTGCCTCCGGTGCGCTATTGGAAATAATTGCCCACAGGCGGCAGTTGTGGGAAGAATCAGCGGAGACGAAGGCCTGTGATTGCCATTGAAAAAAAACAGCAATGACGGTCAGTAGAATAAATTGGCGAGCGAATGCATGTTTTGTTGAATGATTCATAGTATAATTATATATCATTTATTTTTGTAGTCAATCCTGAATATCGACTTTCTATAGTGTTTCTCATATCCGCCTGCGGCGGATTCAGAAATAAAACGGGTGTCGAACCCAGCGGCCAAAGGGCCTGTTGAAAAACCCCACAAATGCGCCGTCAGGAATCCCTTCCTGACGGAATTCCGTAGGGAGAGACTCCCTACGGCGCAGGGCTTGAGTCTTTTTCAACACTCCCCGCGGCGGGGAACCCAGAAAATATCAACTGGTTCTTCCGCGATGTCAGGAACCCATTCCTGACATTGTTGACATTGCCCCGCCTATTTGTAAATTCCGTAATCATGCGATCTATTACCGCTTTCATTCTTCCAATGAGAATTCGATGGTAATTTTGGTGCCGACCCCAACCTCGCTTTTAATATTGAACTCTGCCCCGTGCTGTCGGAGTATTCTGGCGCAGGTTGCCAATCCATATCCGTGACCATGTTTCTTTGTGGTTAAATAGGATTTGAACAATCTATTTTTGATCTCGGGGGGAATGCCTTTGCCATTATCTTCAATCGAAAATCCTACTTTATTACCGCTGATAAATGAACATATTTCGATTTTGCCATGAGAACTATCTTTCTCCTCAATGGCATCTGCGGAATTATTTAGGAAATTTATTAATAGTTGTGCAATCTGGTCTTCATCCAATAGCAATTTTGGCAACCCTCTTTGGAGTTCCATTATGAACTTTAGGCTTTTGAACTTTTTCTGTACTCGCAAAAATAGGAGCACATCAGAAATCAAGGAATTTAAGTCAATCAACTTTTTCGTTGAATCCATTCGACCATAATCCATCAGGCCTGCCGTAAAACGTTCCATTGCTTCAGCATGGATTTTCAACTTGTCCAATGAAGCCATTACCCGCTCCGGATTCTTGTTGTTGACTGCAAGCAGGGTTATTTCGATTCCTCCAAGTATCAGAGTCAAAAAGTTATTCAGTTCGTGGGCAATTGATGAAGCCATAAGACCTTTCTCAGCAAGCTTTTCCTGCTGATAAAGTCTTTGTTCGCTTTCCTTTTGTGCCGTGATGTCATCAAATATCAATATATAATCACGTTGATTTAGATCTTTGGATTCGATGCGGTTTATTTGGACATTGAGGATATGTTCTCCATCCGGTGATTTTGAAATTAATTGACGTGGCGTAATATTTTCCTCGGTGATGATGGCTTCCAGTATATATTCAATCCAACCCGGGAATAACTCGGCAGGGAATAAGTATTCGATATCATTTTGTGAATTGATTATCTTTTTCCCATGAATATGTTCAAGAATTATTCTTCCTGCGGAATTTATGTCCAGAATGCGATGCCTCATGTCCATAGTAATGACACCCTGATTCACGCCATTTAGAATATCACGGTACCAAGCGCTCAAATTATGAATTTCCATAAACAGGAATGAATTCACTATCAGGGGAGTTATCGTTATTATCATGGAGGCAAACAAATCAAGATCACTTTCGCCGAGCGGTTTCTTATTGACTTTCTCGCCGATGCCGATAATGCCGATATAACGGTCACCATGGGGAAGACCAATAATGGCAGATACTCCCAAGTTTCCTAATGATTCCGCCAAAAGGCCGATTTCACCTTTGATTTCGGTCAGTTCGCTGATCAAAAGAGGCCGTTGATGTGCAGGGAAGAGATTGATGAATTGATCATTACTAACAAGGTCATGCAATTGCTTATCATTCTGGAATTTTCCCAATCCCAAAAATATGGGTTTATTGTCGTTTGCATTGGGATTAAATATATATGCAAAGGCGCTGGTGGTTGCAAATTGACCAGATATAGTCATCAGAAGAATATTAAGTAAGTTATTAAAATCCGGATTAATTGCAAACTGGATGGTCAACTTGGATAGGGCATCCAACGCATAATTATGCTTATCAATTGTCTTTTGTGACGGGGGAGCGACATTATCTATCATTTCTGTATTTTTCAAAGAATACTCTTTCTTATTGTTTTGCACCTTCGCAAATGATAATCGCTTCGTCCAGAGACTCACGGATTGTCAGGTAATCCGCCAAATCTAATACCTGCAAGACATGTAATACTTTTGCATTAACATTAAATAGGATCAAATCACCCCCATAACCTCTCATATTTGATGTAGTCCCAAGCAAAGC
>JAGVEJ010000057.1 GCA_020058225.1 Candidatus Zixiibacteriota bacterium
CGGTTGCTTTGGAAAGGGCGAATCCTTTGGCATGGCCGAATCCCTTCCATTTAATATCGAATATTTTTGCATTAAACACCGCGGCAATTTCTTTGGTTCTATCGGTGGAACCGCTGTCAACCAAAATTATTTCATCTGCCCACCTGATAGAATTAAGACACCTCGCCAAATTGGCTTCTTCATTTTTCGCAATTATGACGGCAGATATATTTCTCATTGTACCTTATTACATAATCTATGAATTGCGCAATGAATATTTAACCGAAGGAAAATATTTCTGCACTACCTGCCCAAAGGCCTCCACAACTCGCTCAGCAGTTATATCATGAAGATTATGCACATTATTTGCTATCACTGAGCCGCATTCCTGTCGGTATGGACGCCAGAATCGGTAATTTCTTAAATGGCCGGAATACAATCCAACCACGGGAATATTCATCAGCCGTGCAATATGAATTAGAGATGTATCGGGGCTTATCAGGATATCAACATGCCTGATTATTGCGGTGACTTCATGAAGTGACAGCCCTTCAGGTACAATATATACTGATTGAGCGATATTATCAAAGAGCTCAATCCCGCGCTCCCTCTCACCCATAGTGCATATAATAATAAAACAGGTTTCCTTATAATGCTTTCTGATTCCTTTGACAATTTCTGAGTACCTCTCAACCGGCAAAGTGCGGGTCGGACTTCCGGCAGAGATATTAAGTGCAATCCTTAGTTGATTGATGTTTTGAATGGAGTCACAGAACTCCTTTGCCTTTTTAATTGCGCTCTCCGGTATAAATATTGGCTGAAACGGATTAATTGTATCCGGATTTCGGCCCAATACATTACAGATAAGTAGTCCATTGTCAATATTATGATCATCGCCATCAGGCTGATAAGGTTCGCAGTAGTCATAAAAGTGCTGAAAATTAAGTTTCCTCGAAGCCGCCTTAATGGATTCGCTCCCGATTATTTTTGTCAGCAATAATCCGGTCACCGAATCATGACAGATCGGGTCATATACTATATCATATTTATTACGCCTCAATTTAATAATCATGAAATAATCATGGAATATATTTTTGGTATATAGATGAATAGCATCAATGAAGGGATCATTTTCTATCACAATCTTATTGCGGGGCGAAGCGATAACTTCGATTCTTATATGAGGAATTTCTCTTTTTAGCGCATGAATAGCTGGGATAGTGGCGATCATGTCTCCCAGCTTGTCCGGGCGCAAAAATAAAATTGACTTAACTCTCTCGGGCATAATTGGCCATCGGGAGTTGTTACCTTTTTTGAGAAGCAATTGGAATAATATATGAAGCAGATATTTGAACAAATGTTCGGTCTTTTTCAAAATATATAGAGGCATATCAGGCCAATTATTTCGGATTTGAAGATACTGAATGCTTTAATTCTGTCGTATCAATTCCATTCTTGAATTGCATCATATAGAGTCGATGATACAATCCTCCTCGCTCAAGCAGTTCCTCATGTTTTCCCTGTTCGATTATCCGCCCCCGATCAATCACCAGAATCTTATCAGAATTCACGATTGTGGATAATCTATGCGCTATGACGAGTGTGGTACGGTCCTTCATAAGATTATTGATTGCCTCTTGTACCTGAAGCTCCGATTCAGTATCAAGCGATGAAGTCGCCTCGTCAAAAATCAATATCTGCGGATTTTTCAGCAATGCCCGGGCAATAGCAATGCGCTGTCTTTGACCGCCGGAAAGCATCACCCCCCGAGTCCCGACAATCGTGTCATATTTTTTCTCGAATCCCTGAATGAATTCATCGGCATTGGCCGCCCGGGCGGCATCGATTATTTTTTCAAGGGGGATGTCATCCAGACCATAAGCGATATTTTTTCTAATGGTATCATTGAAAAGGTATGTCTCCTGAGTAACAATACCAAACAGGCCGCGAAGGGAATCAAGCTTAAAATTCTTTATATCAATGCCATCAATGGTAATTCTTCCCTCAATCGGGTCATAAAATCTTGGGAGTAGGTCATACAGCGTCGATTTCCCTGCGCCTGAGGGTCCCACCAGCGCCACGATTTCGCCTCTGTTTACTTCGAATGATACATTCCTAATGACATTCACCTTTTTATTGTAGGCGAAGGTTACATTCTCATACAGAATTTTAAAATCAAAATTGGTTTTGCCAATGGCGTGGGGATTTTCTTGGACGGCAATGGGAGTATCGATAATATTAAAAATTCGTTCCGCCGCGGCCATTCCCTCTTGAATTCTAATTTGTATGGAAAGGAGTGTCTTCACCGGTTTTATCATCGAAAACATGGCGATAATGAATGTCATAAAGTCGCCGGCATCCATTTCACCTTTGCCTTCAATTATCCTCGAACCGGCGAAGATAAGAATCATAATTCCAGCGGAAACAATCAAAATTTCGCTTATTGGGCTGGCCAAATTACGTATCCTTGTCATTCTTATAAGGGAGCGGAAATAATCCTGGGTAGCTTTAAAAAACTTGCCCATCTCGAATTTTTCCATCGCATAGGCTTTGACAATTCGGATATTTGATAAAGTTTCTTCCAAAGCAGAATTGACATCTCCCATTTTCTGTTGGGTTCTTTCTGAATATTTTCTAAGCTTTTTGCCCATGAGGTAGATAAATCCAAAAACCAGTGGCAGAACCAGCGCCGCCAATAGAGTCAATTTCCATGAAAGTAGGAGAAGAAATACCGCCAGTAGTATTACGGTCAGGGAATCGGCGACAAGATGATTAAACCCGAGGTCAACGGTATCATTGAGAACCAGCACATCATTGGTGACACGTGAAATTAATTGGCCGGTTCGTTGTTTATGAAAGAAGCTAAGTGATAATTGCTGATACTTTTCAAACAGCCGATTGCGGAAATCTCTTATAACCGATTGCTGGACATAGGCCATAAAGAAGCCCTGTAGATAAAGAAACAAATTGGCCGACATGGCTATACCAAGTATCAGCCAGCAGAAATTTATGAGAGTTCCCTTACGATCGTTCGATGCCACCAGATTATTTATTTGAGCCTTGAGATTATTTTTCATTCTAACCAGAAAATCGAGATTTTCCTTGAGGTTATCCGATATGCCCATCTGGGTTGAGTCTGAGGTCGCGGTGGCAATTGTCTCTGCGGTTGGGATTCCTGATGGCGATTTCAAATCAGTGACTTGGAAGAGAGTCATCAGGAGCGGGCCCGCCATCCAAACCAAAAGCCCCGCAAGAAGCGCATAAATGGCCGCCGATATTGAGGAAAAGGCAATATGTTTCCAATATGGTTTAAGCGAACCGAATGTGCGTTTTATTAGACTCATAATTCACCACACTTCAGGCAATTTCCCGACAATCCGAGGAGGATGTCTGAAATATAACAAGATAACATATTAAATCTATTGGTGGATAAAGTCAATTCTATTGGTCATTATAGATCTATCCTTACGGCTGTTTCGGGAATTGTCAACTTCAGCTTTTCGGTTGAAATTTCCAAATCAAGCCGACATTCCCTCTTTTTTGCCTCGAATTTGAATGAATTATCAGGGGAATTGTATTTAATCTCATTGACGACGAAAAAATCTCCCATACGGCTATAAGCCAATACAATACCCTCCGAACAGGTTTTGGATTGAAGCCGGTATGAGTAGATATTGTTGGTTTCTGAAAGGACTGTCATATAGAGATTATATGGGGTCAAATCAATATGCAACGCGGTTTGTTTAAACAACTTTAGAATCAGCTCCTCCAACGGCAAATTTCTCAAGCAGGAATCATTGGTTAGGGCAGTTAATCTGCCAATGAAATATTCATCCTCAGTCGGAAAATATAGTGTTACAGAATCAGAAATAAGCAATCCCTTCAGCACGCCTTTGCCCAGATATCCTCGGGCGAAGAAGCTTATCGTATCACCGGATTGGTAGAGGTCAAGCCGGGCGGAATTTTTCTTCCCCTGTCTGGTAATTTTTATATCAAAAAGATAGGCGGCGCTATTCGCATTCTGCAATTGCATATGGGCGGTCGGTATTGGGACATTCGTTTGAGGCCGATGGGCAAGTGAGCATCCCTGAATAGAAAAAATCAGAATTAATGCGGAGAATGCTATTATGTGTTTGAGCAAATGCACTTCATGAAATCCTAATACCGGCAAAAAGGTAAACGAAAAATCTGATAAATGGCCCCAGAACAAACCCAACTCCATCCACCACCAGTATGAAAAACATTAATACAAAGGGAGCGAATCTTTCAAATTCATTTAGGGCATTTTCAAATCTTACAGGAAGAAGACTCCTTAATATATGGGAACCATCAAGCGGAAACAGCGGAATCAGATTAAAAAATGCCAGAGAAATATTAATTCTAACCGCCAAAGATAGAAATTGTATGATTCCGAGCGGCAGATTAATGCTACCGGTATGGGCAAACCTGAATAGAAGACCGAAAATCAAGCCTAGGCCAAGATTTGAAAAGGGCCCGGCGGCAGAAATCCACAGGTCGGCCTTTCTTGGATTGCGCAAATTGTAGGGGTTAATCGGCACCGGTTTGGCCCAGCCAAATCGAAATCCGGAAAGAAACATCATAAGAGTGCCAAATAGATCGAGATGCGCCAATGGATTTAGGGTTAGCCTACCCATATCCTTGGCCGTATTATCACCAAAGCGATAAGCTATATAGGCATGAAAAAATTCATGCACTGTAAGTGAAAACAAAATTGCCGGTGCGGCTATCAGAGCTTCTCTTATGAAATTTTCGCTAAACATATTTTCGCTTATTTAATTTTGGCGGATAAATATTGCGAATTTAATTCAACAAACCGCCATTTTTTTTCAATCCCTTTATTAATTCCTATTCTTGTTGAACGGCCAATCTTTCCAACCTTATACCCTCGATCTTCAAGATAGAGTCTGTTGCCGGTCAAATCAATACCATTTTCCTTCCGCGTTAGGGCAAAGGCCTTGCATAATTTTCCGGGACCGTTGGTCAAGAGGTTATGTTTATCATCGCCGAAATGATGCCGCATCAATTCCATCCCTTCAACCGGCTCAGCCCCTCTAATTAGCACTGCCGCAGGGAAACCCTCGTCTTCTGTAACAACATTCAGGCAATAATACATCCCATAAATGAAATATATGTAACTATACCCACCCATTCCATACATCACAGCATTGCGCTTGGTTATACCGACAGAGGCATGGCAAGCGAGGTCATCCTCGCCGATATAAGCCTCCACCTCAACCAGACGCGCTGAAAGTAGTCCGGCTTCGGTTTTATAAACCAGATATTTCCCGATTAAATCATGCGCCACTTCGAGAGTGGGGCGAAGATAAAAATCTCTTTCCAGCAGGCCTGTTGATACTATCAGTGATGACATTACTCGTCACAATAAGGGAATAATTCGTAAGCAATTGCCGCGGCGGTGTCGAAATCATAGGCAACTTCATCGGGATGATGAGCATCCGAGCCAATACCTGATATTTGAACTCCAAATGATCGCGCTAGATTGATAATTTCCATCGAAGGATAATACTCCGTATGGCCGCGACGTAGCGACGATGTATTTATTTCCATGCCGACTCGGTTTTCCGCCATAGCCGAAAAAACCGGTTCAATCCGCCCGCGATGAATTGTTAGAATTGAGTCACCATAGTATTTTAGTCCATATTTTTTATAAACATCAACATGGGCGATAGAATCAAACAATCGGCTTTGGACAGCGCCGATTATAAGCTGAAAATAATCATCAGCCATTTTTTCAATGGTATAACGGGAAAAGCAGTTTTCAAATCGATTTTGACAACAAAGGCAAACTCCATCAAGTTCATGAATCGCCGCCAGTTTGTAATCAAATGAATAAATGGAAAACAACTTGGAAATATGTTCTTCACACCCGGGATAATAACCAACTTCAATTCCGCATTTGACAACCAGTCCCTGGCTGTAATACTTTTCGTGCGCATCGGCAATGGCCTCGACATATCTGCCCATAGCCTCAACAGACAAGGGGATTATCTTTCCGTCTATGCGAATTCTGCTATCATCATAAGGAGCGGCGGGATTAGTATCATAGTGAGTAGTGAAACAGATTTCGACCAGCCCCTTCTTGAGAGCCGATTCACAGAATTCATCAACCGAACCAACCGCATCTATGGAAAAATCGGAATGGACATGATAATCAGCTATGGGGAGTCTGCTACTAAGCACAAAAGCCTCTATGTTAGAAATTCCGATTCGGTCAGAAAGGGATTATTCATTTTTTCAAATGCTATGGTTGTCTCCGGTCCGTGACCGGGAAGACAAATTATATTGTCAGGGAGAATGAGAATTTTTTTATGAATAGACTCAATTAGTTGACGGAAGTTACCTCCGGGGAGATCGGTTCTACCTATGGATTCTCTAAAAAGCGTATCGCCCGAAAAAAGATAATTTTCAATTAGATAGCAGATGCCTCCTTGAGTATGACCGGGAGTGGCAAGAACCTTAAACTGCAGAGAATCCACTTTTATAATATCGCTATCATTTAGTATTTTATCGGCGTCCGGACAGATAATATCAAAACCAAATAAGGCAGATATATTGGCAGATGGTGAGGCCAAAAGAGATTCGTCTCCCTTTCCAACATAGAGCGGAATGTCAAATTTTTCTTTTAGGGGTTTTACAGCGGCGATATGGTCGCCGTGCCCATGGGTTAATAATATCGCTTTGGGCGGTAGATTATGGATTTGGATATGATCTATAATTCGCTCACAGTCGCCCCCCGGGTCAACAATGACCGACGAGTCATGATCTTGATTGGCAATAAGATAGCAATTGGCCTCAAATGGTCCGACAACCAGAGTAGCAATTTTCATATTAATATGATATACGCAATAATTTTCATTTAGGGCGTTAAAATATTTAATAAATTCGAATTGTCAATCGATTATCCATCTGGAATCCATCTGCGGCGGATCGACGGCGCGTATTGATGGTTTTTCAACAACTCTTGCTGTTTGGCTCGATAAATATTTATAAATAATATTTGTCGATCAATAATAATTTTGTAAATTTCCCGCATGGGTTGCATCTTTTGTCAAATTATTGAAGGGAAAAAACCGACCAAGAAATATTTTGAGGACGAAAATGTTATAGTATTTGCGGATATAATGCCCAAGGCGCCTATTCATTTATTGGTTTGTCCAAAGGAGCATTTTCCGAACTTGCAGGACATTCCAGATAATAAATTGGTTTTGCTATTTCAAAGAATAAGAATAATGGCAAAGGAATTGGATATTGAGGATAATTACCGATTACTATTGAATAATGGGGCAAAATCTGGGCAAATCATTGACCACCTTCACTTTCACTTTATTTCCGACGATTTGGGGAATAAATTAAGATTTAATACATGTCCGC
>JAGVEJ010000103.1 GCA_020058225.1 Candidatus Zixiibacteriota bacterium
ATTGAAATCGCAAAAGCATGCATTCTGAAAAATTTCTCCACCCGTGAGCTTTCCCGCATGGTCAGCGATAAACGGCGGAAGGTTCTTGAAAATAAAAAACACCTGAAAGATGAGTCTCCCTTTGCAAACATCTCGACCATTGAGCAGCTGCTCAACAAATCCATGAAGTCCGAGCTGGTCACGGATATCGGCAAACTCCGGGGCATGCACCAGAAGACCCGGCAGGATCTGAAAGAGAAAACAGCCCAGCTGATCGAGAGTATGCTAGAGACAACGCGGGAATGTAAGAAACTGATCCGTAATCTTGACCGGGTGGAAAAAGAAAGGGGAGGCTCCTGAAAGGGGGCTGTTCCATCGATCCGGTCCCGGTCTTTATTTCGACTTCTTTAAACGATCATCCGCCTGGGATAAACCATGATCCAGACTCCTGGTTATGAAACAACGGAAAAACTTTATGAAAGCGAACGAACCCTGATTGTCCGGGCCGTGGAGAGTGCTTCCCGGAGAAAAATCGTTCTTAAAATCCTTAAAGAAGAGTATCCCGGCCCCAGGGAGACCGCCGCTTTCAAACGGGAGTTCGATATCGGGCTGAAGGTGACGGCTGAAAATGTGATCGTCTTTTACGCCCTGAAGAAAGTCAACAACCGTCTCATGATCGTGATGGAGGATTTTCCCGGACTCTCCCTCGAAAAGATTCTTGCGGACAAAAATATTTCACTCATCCATACCCTTGAACTGGCAATGGGCGTGGCGGAAGCATTGGGGCGGATACATCTGAAGAACATCATTCATAAGGATGTGACCCCCGCCAATATTCTATGGGATCCTCAAACCGGTCAGCTCAAGATCATCGATTTCGGTCTTTCATCGGAACTGCCCAAGGAGACCCAGGAGATCCGCCATCCCGCCATGCTCGATGGTTCCCTCTCCTACATGAGTCCGGAACAGACCGGACGCATGAACCGTTCCACAGACCATCGAAGCGACCTCTACGCCCTGGGAGTCATCCTCTACCGGATGACCACCCGGGTGCTCCCTTTCCAGGCGGCGACGCCGATGGCGCTCGTTCATTGCCATATCGCCAAGGCGCCGCTCCCCCCTTCCGACAGGAACCCGGAGATTCCCGATGTCCTCTCCGGCATTATCATGAAGCTTTTGTCCAAAAACGCCGAAGAGCGGTATCAAAGCGCCGAAGGCCTCAAGTGGGATCTTCTGACCTGCATCACCCGTCTAAAAACAGTTGGAACCCTCTCTTTTTTTGACATCGGGCGCAAAGATGCGCCGGACAGGTTCCGGTTTCCCCAAAAACTCTATGGCAGGAAAGAGGAGCTCCGGACGCTTTTAGAAATTTTTGATCACGTTTGTGGCGGCGATGCGGCCAGTGTTACCGTGAGCGGCGCTCCCGGAATCGGCAAATCGGCCATTGTTCATGAATTGCAACAGACGGTTGTGTCCCATCATGGATTCTTCATATGGGGAAAATGGGATCAGCTGGAGCAGACCATCCCTTACCGGGCCTTGATTCATGCCTTCCGGCGGCTGATTGGCCAGATTCTGACCGAAAATGATACCCAGGCGGCCCTGTGGAAGGAAAAACTGGAGGATGCGCTGGGTCCACACGGCTCCATGATCGTCGCACTCATACCGGAGCTCTCCATGCTGATCGATGGCGGAGAAGCGGCGGAAAGTTTCTCCGAGGAGTCAGCGACCCGCTTTCAAGTGGTGCTCCAGAATTTTATCGCTCTCTTCGCAAAAAAGGCGCATCCCCTTGTCCTCTTTCTGGATGATCTGCAGTGGGCCGATGCCGCCTCACTCAAGTTGATTGAGGCCTTGATGGACAATCACGCTCTGGGCTCTTTCCTCCTCATTCTTTCCTATCGGGACAATGAGGTTCCCCCGGGTCATCCGGTGGCGCTCACCCTGGAGGCCATTCAGAAGAGGGGGGGCTCGGTCTGGTCGATTCCGGTGCGGCCCCTGTCGCTCCCGGACCTGAAGCGGCTCGTCGCCGACACGGTTCTTGCTGAAACCGATGAGGCCGCGCCATTGGCCGAGGCTATCTACCGGATCACCCTGGGAAACCCTTTTTTCACCCATCAGTTGCTTCAGTCGCTCGCCGATAAGGGGGTGATCTTTTTTCAGGCGGCCCAGGGAAAGTGGGCGTGGGATATCGACCGCATCCATCAGGAGAACCTGCCTTCCGATGTGATCGACCTGGTCTCGGACAGAATCTCCCGGCTGCCCGGAAAAACCATCGACATCCTCAAGCTGGCCGCCTGTATCGGAAACATGTTCGAACTGGGAATGCTCTCCATTGTCTGCCAGAAGCCGCCCGTTGAAACAGGAGCGGCCCTGTGGCCCGCCATGCAGGAAGGATTGATTCTCCCCGTCGGCGAGGATTATAAGCTTCTTCAGGAAATGGAGGATGTCTCCCAAGAGGAAGCATACAAACTGTGGGCGAAGGTCTCCTACCGGTTTCTCCATGACCGTGTCCATCAGGCCGCCTATCTGCTGATTCCGGAAAACCTGAAGAAACGCACCCACCTGACCATCGGGCGATTGCTGGCAAAGGAGTTGGAACTCTCAGCCCGCGGAGATAAAATGTTCGACATCGTCAGTCAGTTGAATACCGCCATCGATTTGATCCATGACGGGAAAGAGCGCCTATCTCTGTCGGAAATGAATTTGCAGGCCGGGAAGCGGGCCATTTCCGCAAACGCTTATGAATCGGCCATGAACCACCTGAAGACCGCTCTTCTTCTCCTTCCTGTGACGTGTTGGGAGGATCTCTATGATCACACGCTGGCAATCCATAGGGAGGCGGCCAACGCGGCCTTTCTCTCCGGTGATTTCGCCCGGATGGAATCAATCGTGGAGACTGGGATCATGAAGGCGGGCCATGTTTACGATACGGTTCCTTTTTACGAGACGCGGATACGCGCCTCCTTTTCGAGGAATAGGCCAGCGGAAGGCCTGAAGCAGAGCCTGGAGATCTTAATGAAACTGGGGTACGGGTTTCCCGCGCGCCCCACCCGCCTGCACATTCTCTTCGCCATGGGCCAGGTGCAATGGATGATGCGGGGAAAGGAGATCGGCGATCTGTATCGCGCGCCGGACATGGCGGACAAGAAGGTGGAGAACGTCTGTCGTATTCTGCCCAACATGGGCAACGCCATTTACCGGAGCCATCCCAGACTCTTTCCCTTGAACGTGCTCCTCGGCGTGAAACTCTTTTTGAAACATGGAAACGCCGCCGAAACATCTTTATTCGTCGCCGCCTACGGCATGATTCTCATCAGCGTCATGGGGAAGACCGATATCGGCTTCCGGTTCGGAGAGCTGGCCTTCGCCCTCAAGGAGAGGCCCATCGCCAGACGATTTAAAGCAAGAACCTGGTACCTGATCGAAGGATTCACCCGCCATTGGAAACGGCCTGTCCGGAACTCCCTCTCGGCGTTTCTTGAAATTTTCAGGCTGGGGCTGGCATCCGGCGATCTGGAATTCGGAACCGGCGCGGCCCATCTCTATTGCGTTTACTCCTATCTATCGGGAAAACCCCTTGAGCGTCTCTTCGCCGAGACAACGGAATACAGCCGGACCATCGCCTTTCACAAGCAGGAAACCAATCTGAACTACAATGAGATCCTCCGGCAGTCCCTTTCAAACTTGATTCATCCATCAAAAGATCCGCTCTCCTTCGCAGGCGATATCTACAACGAGGAGAAAAAGATCCCTCTTCACCACGAGGCCAACGACCAGACCGCCCTCTATGTGCTCTATTTTCATAAAGTAACCCTCTCTTGCCTCTTTGAGGCGTTTGACCAGGCCGTGGCGCACGCGGAGATCCTCGCCCGCTATCAGGAGAGCGGAACCGGCCTTTTTCTCGTGCCCGTGGGCCTCTATTATGAGGCCGTGGCCCGCCTCGCCTGCTTGACGGACCGGCGTTCGAGAAACAGCCGGCGACACCTCAACCGGGTGCGGCATATTGTGGAGAAAATGAAAAAATGGGCCGTGTTCGCCCCCATGAACCACCACCATCGCCTCCTTCTCATCCAGGCTGAAATGGCAAGGGTCATGGGAGAAGATTCCCGCGCCCTTGATTTATACGACCAGGCGATTGATCACGCCCGTGAAAACGGCTTCGTGCAGGACCAATTTTTTTCCACAGAACGCTTCGCGGCTTTCTTCACCTCCCGGAACAAACCGGAGATCGCCTCATTCTATCTGAAAAAAGCCGCCATGGGATACCGGAGTTGGGGCGCTTTGCAAAAATGGGTGGCGATTCAGAAAACATATCCCCATCTGGTCCGTCTTGAGGAAGGGCGGTCGCCAGAAGCGGCCGAGGGGGCGCTCTTGCCCGGCATGCGGGGCACGCTCACGGAGATGCTCGATATCGATGCGGTTTTAAAAGCCTCCCAATCCATTTCCAGCGAGATCGCCTTGAAGCCCATGCTCGAAAATATCATGCGGATCATGATGGAGAGCGCCGGTGCCCAGAGGGGCATCCTTTTCCTTCAAACAAAGGAGGAGCTGGCGATTGAAGCATATGGCGCTCCCGATCATATCCAGGTGACCCCTTCTTTTCACGTGACTCCTTTAAACGGAGAGGCGGCCCTTCTCTTTCCCGCAACCATTGTGAGGCTCACGGCCCGCTCCCGGACGCCGGTCCTTCTTGACCAGGCGTTTCGAGATAGCCGTTTTTCAATGGACCCCTATGTCATCGAGAACGAACTGAAATCGGTGCTTTGCATGCCGGTGATCCGTCACGGAGAGCTGACGGGTGTTTTGTATCTCGAAAACAATCTGGCCGCCTTCGCGTTCACGAACAACCGGGTTGAGTTGCTGAAACTTCTCACCTCCCAGGCGGCCATTTCCATTGAAAACGCGAGGCTCTACGCCACCCTGGAAGAAAATGTCGAAGCGCGCACCCGTGAGCTTTCTCGAGCCCAGAACCGGATCGTCCGCCTGGAAAAAGAGTCTACGGAAATACAGATGGCCGGCGGATTCGCCCATGAAATGCGGAATGCCCTGGCCGGTACGCAAAAGCTTCTTGGAAAGGCGTTCGACAGCCAGAATGGGAGATCCGTGAGCCTCTGTTACCGGAACACCGGGTTTTTGACGCGCCTCTACCAGGTTCTCGAACGGCGTCTTGGGCCGGAGCCGCTCAGGGAGACGGCCTTGATGATCGAAAAGATCAACGAAAACGAGGCGACGCTCGATGAAATTTTATGGCGCTTCAGGGATCGCATGAAGCGCGCCTTATCCATTGTCGACGAAATCATGGAGTATTCGCGGCTTGGCCGCTCACGCCCCGGAAAAGAGACCATTTTCCTGGGTGGGATCATTGAGCGCCTGATTCAGGATGAGTTAAAAGAGGAGCTTGAAGAGGAAGGCATCATGATAACTCTTGCAATTCAAGCAAAAAGGGCGTTAAAAGGGGATGAACGCCATTTTCGTTCGATGATAAAGAATATCATATTGAATGCAAGGGATGCGATCATTCCATTGCATGATCCCGATCGTAAACGAATCTTCATCAGCCTGACCGATCAGGCCGATTCTCAAACGCTCACCGTTCAAGACTGCGGCGTGGGCATTGACGATGAGGCTCAGAAAAAAATGTTCGATCCTTTTTTCACCACCAAACCCCACTCGGGAAAAGGCCTGGGGCTTGGGGTTGTCTCCAAGCTCTCCGGGCTTTATAACGGCTCCATCCAGGTGAAGAGCACACTTGGCCAGGGAACCACATTTACTCTTGTTTTCCCCTTTCGACCTTAAAGGAGTCATCTAACATATCATGGGATTCAACACCTTGAGGCAGATAATAAAGATTCAGACAGATGAGAGTCTGTCAAAAAAAATAGAAAAACCAGTTGTGATGATCATCGATGATGACACGCATCTTCTGGAGGATCTGGCCTTTTCCCTGAAAGACGACTACCATGTCTTGGGATGTCCGAGCGGCAGTGAAGGGATGGAGCGGCTCGACGAAACCGTTTCAGCGGTCGTCCTCGACATCAGAATGCCGGGCCAGGATGGGTTTCAGATTTTTAAAGCCATTAAGGAACGGTTGCCGCATCTACCCGTGCTTTTTCATTCCGCCTATCAGGACCTGAAGGATCCATATGAAATAATGAATCAATACAGGCCCTTCGGATATATCTCTAAAAGCGCGGGCCTGCCGGAACTCAAGGACTCCATCGATAGCGCCGTGGACTACTATTCCCAGATACGGCGAAATCGCGAGCTTGTCCGTGAGTTAACGCTTACGAAAGAGTACCTGGACAATATTATTCACTCCATGCCTTCCATGCTCATCGGACTCGATGCAAAGACCCAGGTAGTCCACTGGAACCGGAAGGCGTGGGAGAAAACGGGAATTCCTCCGGAAAAAGCGGCCGGCCAACCACTTGAGTCCCTGTTGCCGGAAATGGCGGGGCGTCTTGAGGAGGTCCGTGAAATTATGACCCTTAAGAGCCCAAAGAAGCTTGACACCCTAGTCTTCCAGGAAAACGGGAAGACCCGATACACGGAGATTCTGGTCTACCCCCTGGAGAACCTTGACGCTGGAGGGGCCGTGATCCGGCTCGATGATGTGACCGAACGGGTGATGTTTGAAGAAATGATGGTGAAGACAGAGAAAATGATGATGGTGAGCGGTCTTGCCGCCGGCATCGCCCATGAGATCAACAATCCCCTCTCGATCATTCTTCAATCCATCGAGGTGACGCGGCAGCGCCTTTCCCCGGAAATGGGGGTCAATCAAAAAGCCGCGGTCGTTCACGGGGTCGATCTGGAGAAGCTCAAGGGCTATTTGAAGGAGCGGAAGATATTCGATAATTTCGACCATATCGAACAGGCGAGTCTCCGCACCTCCGAGATTGTGCAAAACATGCTGAACTTCAGCAGGCAGTATGAGATCCACTCCATTCCCACGGATATTGAACAGCTCATTGAGGAGACCCTCTCTCTCTCCGCCAATGAGTACACCCTGAAAAATGACTGGGAGTTTCAATCCATTGAAATTATACGGGAATATGAGGATTGGCTTCCACGAGTCCCCTGCGTTCGCGTGGAGATCGCCCAGGTGCTGATGAACCTGATCAGAAACGCGGTCCAGGCGCTCTATCCTTCCGGCGGAGACCATCCCCGGCGGATCACGATCAAAGCCGGAGTAAAAGATCAAATGGCCGTCATCACCGTTTCCGACACCGGAAAAGGAATGGGCCGGGAAATCGTGAAGCGCGTTTTCGATCCCTTTTTCACCACCAAAAGCCCAGGGCAGGGAACCGGGCTGGGGCTGTCAGTCTCCCTCCATATTGTCAGAGAACACCATCAGGGGGATCTCCTGGTTGAATCGGCGCCCGGACAAGGGGCGACTTTCACGCTTCTTCTCCCTCTCTCGGACCGTTCGGTTGTCGAAAATGAGACCGGAAAGCAGGTGGCGTCATGAATCTCTCCCCCACCTGTTATCCGTGCATCATGAATATGGTTCTCTCGATTTCAAGTCTGAGCGGATTTGATCCTGTCAAGACGGGTTTGCTGATGGACGACACCCTCCATCTGCTGCTCGAATTGGGAAAAAGCGCGCCGGTTCCACCGCCTGTGGTATTCAACTTTACACTATAGGAACTGCCCTCATCAGCGGTAGTGAAACTGATTTGATCAGTCCCAACAAGTGTCGCTGTCAGATTATTAATACCGGCGGCGGCCGTACCCAATTCGCCGACGGCGCCAAGCTGAGTATTCAATTGTGCAATCAAAGTTGCCATTGAAGTGTATTCAGCGGCTGCAATGGCTATGGTTGCGGTATGTCCGGTCGGATTCTTGGCATCCTTTACCGTGAAGGCGAGCGCGTTAGCCGACGATCCACGAGCATCAGCCGCGACAAAATCAAAATATGCATCCGTTGCAGTCGTGGTGGAATCGGTCAGGGCCACCGAATACTGGGCGCCGGTGTTCACCGCCTTGAATACTAGATTATTGGCCGCACTTAAGGTCGCAGTAACCTTCCCAGTCAAAGCGGTATTATTGGCTATGGCTGAATTCCATGCCGCAACCATATTAGCTCTGGTCATAGTATCAGTGACGGTTACATTGAGAGTCTGAATTCCGGTAACGGCCTCGCCATTTTCCTGATAATTTAAATAAACGGAGTATGTCCCGGCGTTGCTGGCAGTAGCCGCGGCGGGCACAACGGCGGCGGAAGTTAACTGAGCTGTAGTTGCGGCGGCCGCAAAGGTAATACCATTGCCAAAAGCATCCACCAGGTCAATTGAACTGGATGCTTTTGCGGCGCCGGCGGAAGCCTGAATGACATCGAGATTATGAATCCCCTCCGTCAAATTAGACGGTATGACGGAACTATTCACGGAGAGACCCAATGATGTCGTGTTCAAAGTTGCGGTAGATTCAGCTGTCTTGGTAAGCGTAACCGAATGCGAACCGGTACTTAAGTTACTTTCTTTGATAGTCACCAGTGAAGAGTTGGAACTGGTAATGGTTGCCGAGTTGGCCTTGGTGCCATCGATCAGCTTCTTGGTTCCAAACTGGGTGTTGGTGGCAATTCTATCGATCGTCTTGATGGCGTTGTCAATTTCCGCCTGATCGGCGGCCAACTGAGCGGCGTCGTTAAAGCCTTCGTTGGCGGCATGAATAGCCAATTCTCTCATCGATATCATCAAATTATTTAATTCTGTGAGAGCGCCTTCAGCCGTCTGAATCATGTTAATCGATCCTTCTGAGTTATCGATAGCACGATTCAAGCCCGCAATCTGTGCGCGGAACTGCTCGGATATAACCAAGCCTGCCGGATTATCGGCGGCACGGTTGATTCTGTAACCGGACGACAGCTTTTCCATCGATTTGGAAAGACTCATCGTCGTCAAAACCAGGTTGCGGTGCGCATTGATTGCAGCAATGTTGTTGTTAATACGAAGTGACATCTGTCAATTCCTCCTTGAATATGATTAAGGATATCCTTATCACCAAATTTCTCCCGCCTGTGGCGGGTTACATCCGATGTCACCTATTCCTATTCCTATAAATCAAGAAATTATTTGATCTGCTATGCACCTCCCCATGTACATGTTTTAGGTTAAGCCATTAGGCATATTTCTTGATGATTTAATCGGTAAATTTGCGGAAAACTTAATAAAAATTTGACTTTTTTGAAATCAGCTATAAGGACCGACACGAGGTTAGGTCGAAACAATGACGGAATTTATTTCCGCCAGCCGCTCTTTAGATGGGACATGTTCCGGACTGACTCTTAACACATGCTCATACCCAATTTTAGCGGAATCTGTGTACCCAAGACAAAAATAACATTCTGAAATCTTAAATAGCGCTTCAACTGACCTTGGATTGGTAGCAAGATATTTTTCAAAATGTAAAATCGCGTTGGCATATTGTTCAAGCTTTAAGTATATGGTGCCCAACGCCATATCAATTTCGTAATCATCCGGGGCAATTTCAATGTATTTTTCCAAAAGTGTCAGAGCCTCATCGACTTTGGCCAAATATAGCTTAGTCAGACCCAGATTTCTATATGTCGCGGCGAGATTTTGATTGAATGACAATGATTGCTGATAAAACTCCTCAGCTTTTTCATATTTTCCAAACTTAAAATGGCAACTGGCCAGATTGGTCAATACCTCAGCATCGTTCGGCTGAAATTCAACTGCCTCTTCATAAGCATCCATGGCTTTCTCAAAATTGCCGCTATCAAAGCATGCCCTTCCAAGCAATTTCCAACCATGCGCATGCTCCGGTTTGATTAATATCAATCTCTCAAATAGCGGAATTGCCTGCGCATATTGTCCTCGATTGGCAAAAATGCATCCTGCCTTTTCAAAAACCTCGGCATTATCTTTGGTCAGCTCCAAGGCTCTTGCAATAAAAGGTTCTGCAGAAGTTGGTTCATTTCTCAAAAGATAATATTCGCCTTTATAAAGATGGCCCAAATCTGAATGGGGATGGAATTGTAACTCTTTTTCAATATGCTCAATCGCCTTATCAAGTTCTGACCGGTCAAGATGAATTCTGGCCAATCTTACATGTGTATCAAGATATGGATCAAATTCGGATATCACCATTCGAAAATATTCTTCAGCTTTATCAAGCTGGCCTTTATAATGTGCAATTAGTCCCAAACCATAGTAGGCAATATGCTTTGCCCTGATATAAAGTAATATAATATTTGTCGTTTCTTGCGATTCATCATACAAAGCCTGTTTGTTCAGATATCTTCTAAAATACTCTTCAGCTTTATCCAGTTCCTTCAGGTGCGAATAAATATGCCCAAGCGAAAGAATCGGATCCAAATAATCTGCTTTTAATTCCAGCGCCTTAAGGCATAATCTCTCCGCCTCCCTATAATTTTTCTGGTAAATATATGTCGTGATAAGTTGATGATGCGCCATTAAATGGAGATGTAGATTGGATGACAGGCTATCATTGGTTAATTCAATTACATTTTGGGCATGCTTGATAATTAATCCGGCTGTCTCTTCATCAAGTTCCGCTCCACTGCCGCGAAGCAGTTGCGCATAATTAAAATGAGCATATGAGTCATTGGGTCTTGTTTCAAGTTGCTTTTCAAGTAATTCCCGAGATCGCATTAGCTTTTTTTTCATTTTTTCCGGCGAAAGGCTATATCCATAATGCTTAAGCCTAATGCCGGCTCTTAATATATGTTCTTGAGGAGTGAATATTAATTGATTATGTACTATACCTTCATAATAAAATCCAGCATCCCTGCGGAACAGCCTGTTTGACGGCAAAAATGAAGTATACTCGCCGGTAGCTTTATTCATATTATAGACATTTATTGATATCAGGCGGAATTTATCCTGACCCATCATCTTTTTTATCAAGGGGATATCTTCCCGAACAAATTCTTCATCGGCGTCAATAATAAAAATCCAATCTTTGTCGGCCTGAGCTAATGAATAATTTCTTGCCTTGGAAAAGTCACCCTCCCACTGCTGGAAAAATATTTTTGCGCCAAATGATTTGGCGATTTCGACGGTGCGGTCGGTCGAGCCGGTATCCACAACAATTATTTCATCAACCCAATCTCTAATTGACTCCAAACAAGCCTGAAGGTGCTCCTCCTCATTTTTGACTATCATACAAGCCGAAACGGTTGTCCTATTTTCGGCGCTTTTCTTTAGGATCCTGAGTTCCTGAACCTGGGAGCAGTATTCCAAACCTTTCTCTATTATATCTTCGGCCTTTGCATACTCTCTATTTCGCAAATAAAGATTTGTAAGATTGACATAAGGATGACTATATCGCGGCGCAAATACAATCGCCCTCTTAAAATAATCCTCTGCTCTATTCCTGTCATTGCGTTGGCGGTAGGCTACCCCCATATAATTATATACCAGATGAAGATTATTAGAGGTTAGATAATCATCCAAGCGACCTTGTCTTTTGGCTATATCATATAATTCAAGAAACTTATTGCCATGATTAAGGACATCCTCATACTCCGTCAAAAATAGGGCGACATAGCTCAAAACAAAATAATGGTCAAAGTCCGAAGCATCTAATTCCAACCCCTTGCGGGAAAAAGACTCTGCCTCAATATAGCAATCAAGATGCGGAAGTGATAAGGCTTGAAGACGATAAAATACCCGCTTTTCATCAATAGAAAACAAATCCTGATGGGGGATTGCATGTTCAAGAATTTCCGCAACTTCCTTATATTTATTTTGAAAATATAACTGTCTCGCCTCGGTCAAAATTGCAGATGCCAAGTGCGAATCGAGCTTAATATCTTTTTTATTCTGCCGCGCCCGGGAAATTGCAGGTTTGGCGGTCTTCCGGAAAGGTTTCTTGCCCGACCGCTTTTTGTGTGATGAGGCCATTTGAGACTAAACCATCACCTTGGTGTCTTCAAATTCCTCAAGAACCTCTCTCCTCTTTTCCATCTCGATGTCATCCATTAGTGGATGATTCACCCCATATTCGGAATTAACCAAAATTAGCTGTTTGGCATGGCGATTTTCTGTGTTAATCAAAATTGGACCCTGCAAATTGGCGGTCATTTGATGCGGGTCTGACGGCACCGTCACTATTACATAACTTTCCACAGATTTTACATCTTCGATCATAAGCTCTTCAATCTCCTTGGGATTGACTTCAATTCGGTAATGCGGAAAGAAAAATAGTGGATTAACAATGATAAATGCCACCGCCGGATCATCAACCGATTGATACCATAAAAATGGTTCTCCATCCTCACGCTCGACAATGCAATACTTCTTAAGATGCTCAAAACCAAGAATGGGTTTTGGCATGGTAATAATTTTGTCATCGGGAATATCCAATTCGCCGAATCTGTTTGTAACAATTCTCATCTTTACATCCTCTATATTAATTCCATTTTAATCCAAGAAATTTAATAACGACGGCTGAATAACCTTTGAGGTGGCAATTAGCGCCGCTTGATAACTGTTTTCCTGTGCCGCCAAATCGGTGACCAATTTGGTCAAATCGGCGTCCTCCACCTCACTCAACAAATTTTTGAAATTATATTCAAGGTCTCCGAGCCGCGAATCCGTGGTTTCCAATCGCTTTACTTTTGCCCCAACCTGTGCCCGATAATTCAAAAGGTCCTGCATGCCGTAATTAAGATTTTTAATAAGCTGACTTACTACTTCACGGTCATCATTATAAAGCGCCTTTTCAAGAACAATCATCGAGCCAAGCAAATCCGACGAACCAAAAATTCCAAATTCATGGGCCGTGCTACCACTGCCAACCTCTTCAATTATTAATGAGGCCGTATTAATTGTCGGGTCAATCTGAATTCCCGTTTCATCTTCATTTATGGAGGCATTGATATCAAGCCCACAAACATTGATGGCATTAATAAGATCGGCTACCGTAGTATAAGCCGAATTTCCAAAATCTACATAAGCCACCGCATTTCCCTGCGAAATTTTAATCTCATTAAGATCAAATCCAGCCCCATTGTCTAGAAGAGACAATTGTGTGGTCAGAAGTAATCGAGGTGCAAGAGCCGTTCCACTAGTATTCGAATGAAAATCTCCTTTTAATCCAAGGTCCACCGCGGTCGTTTCTCCGGCGGCTATTTCGGAAACCGAAAAATCGACGCGTGGATCCAAAGCGCTGCCATTAAGAACAGGATTTATATTTCCCAGCAATCCCAAATCGCTGGCCGTGGAGCTATTTATTTCACCCTCATCAATCATCAATCCGAGCGAAACTCCATTGGTATCCGTAATATTAATGCCTGTCCCGGCCGCATTTATCGATGCCGTAACATTGTTTACGCCATTTGCCGTAAGTGTTGAATTGATTGTGCTGATTATATCGCCAATATTGGCGGCAGATGATAAATCTATATTAACATTAATCGTGTCGTTCAAATCATGAATCCGGATATGCCCATTGGAAAGGTCAATCCCATTTCCGGAATTTAGGTTTGATAATAGGGTCGCATTGGAAATCAATCCGGTTTCTGTCGCAACCCATCTTAAATTATTGCCTTCAAGACCATAATCAAGTGTCAGACCTGTAATACCGGCCGCCGTCAATTGATTATTCACCTGAGTAATAACATCGCCTAATGTAACCGCCGTGCTGACATCTATGGTTGTGCTTATTCCAAAATTATTGTCATCAACAACAAATGTTCCGGGCGATAGATCAATTCCTTCTCCATTATAGAGGTCTGCCAATAAGGTTCCGGCATCTACTCCAACTTTTAAATCAGAACTTTCACCCAAGGAAAATAATTGCTTGAATAATAGATGTGAGCCGATTAGATTTACATCTACTTTCGACGACGATTCCATCTCGAGCCGTATGACTCCCTCGTCGCCATAATAATTAACGCCGGTGGAACTTACAATGAATGGCTCAGTCTTGGTTCGAAATCCGGAGAATACATATCTCCCCTCTACTTGAGAATTAATGCCCTCAACCATTTGCTCAAACAACGACCGCACCTCTTCGGCCGCGCCCTGACGGGCAGTACCATCATAGGTATCATTGGATAACGATACCGCTACTTCATAAGCAGAAGACACCATATCCTTTAAATTACCAAGCGTCGTATCATAAGTAGCTTGAAGATTCAATCCATTTGTGATATTCTTCTTAAATTGAGTAATTTCCGTAAGCACTTTTCTGTAGCTAAGATCCTTTTGCGTCCCTATAGGATCATCCGAGGGTTGATTAATACGTCTGCCGGTGGACATCATGGCTTGAAGTCTCATAAACCGGTCAAGCGACCGACTCAGGTTCATAGAAACCTGGTCAGATATCATTTTGTTGGTCACTCTCATTTTTTATTGCTTCCGTGCAATTAAGGATTCGGCTTTTCCACCTTGGGCTGTATTTTTCTGGTTGTTTTTTTATACTTGATATCCGGGCTTTGCTTTTTCCTTCGCGCTTCGCCGGAAATCTTATCTTTCAATAATTTTACCACGCTGGCCAAATCCTGTCTGACAGATTTGGCGGCTTTACGATTTTCATTCTGGATTTTTACATAAATCTCTTCGCGGTGGACAACCACCTTGGGCGGCGCATCGATGCCTATTCGCACCTGACGGCCAAATACTCCAAGCACCGTAACCTTGATGTCGTCGCCAATTGTTATTGATTCGCCCAACTTCCTTGTTAATATCAGCAACTCATCCTCCGTGATATATTTTGCATTTTTATCAAAAAAGGCTACCGACCAACGACACCCATTCCCTGGATAATCGTTCCCAGCGCCTCGTCCATCGTCGTTATTACCCGCGCCGCTGCATCATAAGCATGCTGAAATTTTATCATCTGGATCATCTCTTCATCAAGAGACACCCCTTGCACCGATTGACGTGCATTTTCCAACTGCTCTACCAATAATTCATAATTTTCTTTTAAATTTTCAGCCTTTCCTGTCTCCACTCCAAGTGTACCGATAAGGGACACATAATATTCATTTATTGATGCCGTCCCCCGCATCATCAATACTGTATCTTTCAAGTCGGCTATAGCCAAGGCGTTCACATTATCTCCGACTTCCCCGCCTTGGGAGGCCGCAATCCGGTTTACATCAAGTTCTATTGTGGCGCTTAATTGAATATCGGCAGCGGAAGTATTCAGCGAGTCAAAATAATTCAATCCGGTGGATCCGTTCAAACCATAACCGGTTTGATGTAATGCATTTACATTCGTGACAAGTGCCTCAGCCATATTGTCCAAAAAATCCAGATATTTGGGAATTACATCGTCTCTTGTATCCACAAGACCCTTTAATTGGCCATTAATATTTTTTATCTCTTTCGAGGTCCCGGCCCAAACTATATCACTACTGACCATTAAACCTGCCCCCATTTTTTTAGTGCCAAGTTTAAATGATGAAGTCCCATCAACAATAGTCAGAGCGCCTATCATAACCGTAGCAGTGTTATTCTTCTGCTCTATAACATTCACATCAACATATTCAGATAATTGATCTATCAAATAATCCCTTCTGTCACGAAGATCATTCGCATTTTGTCCCCCAAGCTCCGCCCGCGCTACCTGCTGATTGATGGAAGCAATTTCATCAGATAACTCATTGACCTTTTGAACCGTCAGAACTACATCATTATCAACCGATTGCCTTAACTCATTAAGATGATTATAAATTCTATGAAATCCCGTGGTGAGAAGATTGGTCTGTTCTTTTAGGGCTGTGCGCGCCGCAACTGATTCCGGATTATTAGCCAAATCAGACCAGCCCGCCCAAAAGTCATCAAGCAAATCGCCCAATGAATCGTCATTCGGTTCTGTAAACAATGCCTCTATTTGGGATAAGGTTTTCTCTAGTGATGTCCACTGGCCCAAAGATTTGTTTTCCTGACGATATTGCTGATTTAGAAAAAGATCTCGCAGACTGCGGATTTCATCAGCCTTTACTCCTGTACCCATCTGTCCGATGGGTGTCTCCAGTGGAAATGTTGTGCTTATGGCTACTCTCTGCCGGGTGTACCCGGGCGTATTGACATTTGAAATATTATGACCAATAGTATTGAGCCATAACTGATGGGTCGCCAATGCCCTTTTTCCTATTTCCAGACCATCAAATAAACCAGCCATTAGGCCCTCCTATCCAGCGCCAGACTGGCCTGCGATCTGTTTTTTTTGCCTTGGTTCTGATAGCTATCTTCAGGAGTTATAATCCGGCCAAGAAGCTCCATTGTCTTCATTATATTTTCGCGGGAACGATTAATAAGCATCTCGTTCTGGTTTCCGACCTTTGTAATTTTATCATTCAGCTCAAGCATCATATTGCGAAGATTCCCAAGAATGCCGGACTGCTCCTCTGATACCATTTTAATCAGCCGCGAAATAGTTAAATCATTTCTGGCATCTTCATCATCAATAATTTCGGCAATGATACTCTCCCGTTTCTTTGAAAGAATCCCGGACTCAATCACCTTTTCACGATGAGCTTCTGTTATCCGATTAATGGTCTCCATGTCATTTTTCACAAGCGCCTTTTGCTGTTGCTCGACCAGCTCAAGGAATGTTTCAAAGAGGGACGCTTCCTTTTTTAGAACTCCTATTAATTCCATTACCAGTTCAGATTTTGAACTATTTCCCTGTATTTCTTTCGGCATATTGGCAATTCTCTTTAGTTCAGTCGGTTATTCATAATAATTTATTTTATCCGGAAGGGCATTCATCACGGTTTGGACATATTTTCTAGTTTCCGAGTATGGCGGAATTCCATTATATCGTTTCACCGTTTCAGGACCCGCATTATATGCGGCCAATGCCTTTTTTAAATCCCCGAATCGATCTATCAGCACACGAAGATATTTTGCTCCCGCATGAATATTCTCTTCAGGGTCAAAAACATTTTTCACCCCCATATCCGATGCCGTCGTATCAGCCAATTGCATCAATCCCTTGGCTCCGGCGGATGAAACAGCTTTCGGATTCCCACTAGACTCTGTCATAATTATTGTCTCCAGAAGCTCCGGACTGAGACGGTATTTGCTGGAGGCTTCATTAATTATATCTCCAAAATTGGAAATCGCAGAATTATTTTCTTCATGCGTTGCATTTGAATCATCATTTTGGATAATCTTTTTATCAGACTTCCCCCCCTTAATGATCGTATTACTCTGCTCTGAATCATGAGTAATAATTTTGCGCGTGATTCCAACATTACTCGATGATTGCACACTCGGCATTTTTTCCTTTATCTCTAAAGGGGTATTTTCTGTCTTATTTATTGGAATAGCCGTATTATCATCCTGATTAATCTTTACAAATTTTGCCTTAGGCATTACTTCCTTGATAGTATTTAAATTATCTTTCACTGCCTTTTCTGATTCACCCACCCTACTTTCCAGCGACTTATAAAGCAGATTAGCCAGACTC
Source organism: Candidatus Zixiibacteriota bacterium (assembly GCA_020058225.1). Classification (GTDB taxonomy): domain Bacteria; phylum Zixibacteria; class MSB-5A5; order GN15; family PGXB01; genus JAGVEJ01. The sequence goes on from JAGVEJ010000103.1 coordinate 17,398, forward strand.
TTCTCTCCATTGCCGGAAATTTTCTTGGATAGCTCCTCATCAAATATTTGAGTGTAAATATCTTTCCCTAAACCGCCGCCAAATCCGAGTCCCTTGCTCATTTCTGTTTCTGGGACTGTACTTCGCATCGCCTTCAAGATATAATAAATAAATAATGACTCTATCTCTTTTGCGGCTTGGAAAAGACGCTTCTTATCCGCCTCCGGAGTGGCCGCCTTTTTTAGCGGAATATGATTATCTTGAACCCGGCCCACTCCGCTGTTTATTGAAGCAGTTGATGACATATTAATCAGATAATTACCAATTCAGCCCGTAAGGCTCCGGCCTGTTTAAGCGCTTCAAAAATGGCTATAATATCGCGTGGCGTCGCCCCTATTGTATTTAGCGCTTTGGCCACATCAGCCAGCGAAACCGTTTCCTCCAGGTGTATTACCCGGGCTTTTTCAGACTCTACCGCAATCTCATATTCCGGCATCACAACCGTCTCACCTTTTGAAAATGGCTCAGGTTGAGAAATTACCGGCGTTGATTTTATGCTAATGGTGATATTACCATGCGCTATCGCTACAGGCGCAATACTGACATTTGCACCGGCGACTATTGTACCAGTTCTTTCATTTATCACAACTTTGGCAACTTGGTCAGGTTCAACCTCAAGCCTGCCAAGATCGGCTATAAATAAGGCCCGTCCGTTGGAATTGGCCAATCCTTCAGGAATTTTGATTCTTATGGTTGAGGCATCCTCTATGATGGCAACTTTGCCAAAACCATCATTAATCTTCTGCGCAATTCGGGATGCCGTCACATAATCGGGCGACTGCAATACCAGAGATATTTCATTGTATTGGTCGCTTTTTTCCATTTCTCTTTTAATAATTCCACCACTTGGAACCCTGCCAATCAAAGTATAGTTATTGATAATTTTATTTCCATCTTCTACTTGCACATTAAAACCGCCAATTGAAATCGGACCTTGTGCCTCTGCATATACCTCTCCACCGGCAGTAGATAGCGGCGTCGATAAAAGCATTCCTCCCTGAAGCGATGTGGCGTCGCCAACCGAAGACACTGTTACATCTATTCTGTCCCCGACCCTGGTTCCCGATGACATTCGCGCCGTGATTATAACTGCCGCCACATTTTTTACTTTCAACTTATCAGACTCGACTGCCAATCCCATCCTTTGCATCATATTGGCTAATGATTGCATGGTGAATTGTGTCCCCTTGCCGTCGCCGGTACCGTCAAGACCAATGACCAAGCCATACCCAAGAAGGTCAACATCGTCCTCGCTGTGAATTCTGGTGATGTCTTTAATTCTAACCCCCGCATCCGAACCGGATACAAACAGACTTAATATCAACAGCAATAATAGTATTACCATTGATGGCATCGAGATTTTGGTACATATTGGTGAAATCATATTTCCCCCTAAAATAACCAGTTTAGAAACCGCATTATGAACCCGGGACGACTGGAATTATTGGCCACTCCTTTTCCTGTATATGTAATCTCGGCATCAGCAACCAAATATGATGCAATTGTGTTGCTGGCCGTAATATCCTTCTGCCTTACCACTCCTGTTATGGTCATTGTCTCCTTATCTTTCGAAATACCAACCGTCCGGCTTCCCTTTAGCACCATATCACCGTTAACTTTTATCTCAATTACCGATACCGACATCTTCGCCCTTAAGCTCTGATTGCGGACATTTTCTCCCTTCCCGTTAAATGAATTCTTGTTGTCATAATCAGCGCCAAACAATGGTATGAAATCAAGAGTGCCCGAACCTGGTCCAACCGTGGTTGAGGATTTCCCCGCCTTTTCTGTTTTGGTTTCCGCTTGACTGGTGGCATTTGAAGATTCATATATCAATACCGTTAAGATGTCTCCAACTCTGTGCGCTCTATAATCCGTATAAAGCGAGCTTTCCCGTCCAAAATCCCCCGACCATACCCGAATCGAAAATGGCAGAAGAAGCAATATGATTATGAAAAGTATAATTCGTCTAAGACTCATGGCTCCATCCTCATAATACCGGCGCCTGCACGGTTCCATCTTCCATGATGGTGCAGTTGATAATTTTGCCGGACTGGTTGTTTCTAATTTTTATGGTTTTACTCGGATATCCATTTTCAAGAGCAACGCCCGCCGCTGTCGCCTCCAACCCCGATATTTTATAAAGGATGGAGACCCCTTGTCCGGAAGTAATAGCAGGGATTTCTTCCAAAAGGCCCGTGGATAATATTTGCCCCTTGGCAATGTTTCTTTTGCTCCACATCCCTGCCAACTCGGCCACCGAAGTCAATGGCTTCTCGAATAGGACGGTTATCTCCATTTTTTCAATATTTACCTTATCGGGGGAGATTATATCATGTTGCTTTATTCTATCATTTGTCACCAGGACATCGGCATAACGCCTGATTCGGACTCTAATTTGTCCCTTCTCAATCTCTTTGTTATCTTTGAAAATTATGACCAAAAATGGCATTAATCCATTCGGTTCTGAATCACTCAATGAGGTTACATGCAAACTATCATATTCCGTGATAAATTGAGAAAGGTTGCACTTGATTATCTCAACCTTGACATAAGCTGTATCTAAATCAAAAATCTCCGAGACCTTTTCGCTAAGCGGCTTATTGAAATGATTTTCCGTCGCCGCAAGGGAAACGGAGAAAGCTAAAAATCCCATTAATCCCAGACAAATCCATTTGCCTTTAGACATGATTAACCTACCGTTTTAGATTATTCACAACCTGGGTCATATCATCGCCAGTCTGAATAACTTTGGAATTCAACTCGTATGCCCTCTGTGCTACAATCATATTCACCATCTCATCAACCACAGCGACATTAGAAACTTCAAGATATCCCTGGTCCAATTTTCCCATACCCTCTGCTGACGGTACACCCGTAATCGGATTCCCCGATGCCGCCGTCTGCACATAGAGATTATGCCCCACCGCCGAAAGACCGGCGGGATTCATAAATCTTGCCAACTCAATCTGTCCGACAACTTCAGGCTCTTCGGCCCCAACCGCCATCACTGAAACCTCACCATTTATCCCGATTGAAATTGACGTCGCATTTTCAGGAACAGTAATCTCTGGATATACAAAAAATCCATCCGAGGTCACCATTCTTCCTTCTGGCGATAACTTCAAAGCGCCATCGCGAGAATAAGCCATAGTGCCATCCGGCATTGATATCTGGAAAAATCCATTCCCTTCAATGGCAACATCAAGCGGATTGCCGGTCGCCATCAAATCTCCGACCGAAAACTCCCTCACCGTAGCCACCGCCCTTGTTCCATATCCCACATCAAGATTGGTTGGCGCCATGGTGCCTATGGCCGTAGCTGTGCCTGCTTTTCGAAGATTCTGATACAGCACATCCTGAAATTCCACTTTGCTTCTTTTAAAACCGGTTGTATTAACATTGGCCAGATTATTGGCTATATTATCTACATTCATCTGCTGAGCAACCATTCCGGATGCCGCAGTACGCATGGCTTTAATCATAATTTATCCCTATCCTCTTGATGGCTATTTAGACCGTCCAACATTATTTATCAGCTTTTCCAATGATTCATCCTGAGCCTTCACTGCCTGTGCATCGGACTCAAAATTCCGATACGAAATCACCATATTCACCATTTCCTTTATCACATTGACATTTGATGTTTCCAAATACCCTTGTTTGATACTAAATCCTTTTGCCGAAAGGGGCTCAACATTTTCCGGCGCCAGAAATTCCGTCATCCCAATTTTATTGAGAAGTTTCGGATCCGCCACCATGACAATCCTGATATTACCGACAAGGCTTTCATCCACCTCAACCTGACCGGTTTCAGAAATACTGACTTCACCCTGACCAACATTAATTGGACCGCCATCGCCAAGAACACGATGACCTTCCGAATTCACGAGATATCCGCTTTGGTCAACGGTAAAAGAACCATTTCGCGACAACGCCAAAGCCCCATCCTCCAACTCAAGTGAAAAGAATCCATCTCCCTCAATAGCCAAGTCGAGCGGATTTTCTGTCTTATCCAGCATCCCCTGATCATAGTCTGTATAGACTTGGTCAATCATGGGGGTTTCCCAGTCTGATTTGGTTGGATAATTTTTCGCCTGTGCTTTGGAAAGCTCCTTTACAAAAAGCATGTCGCGCTTGAAACCTGGGGCAGATGCATTGGCTAAATTATTGGCAGTGATTTCTTGCATCTTCACATGGGGAATCATCCCCGAAGCCGAACGATATAAACCTTTTATCATAATACATTACTCCAACCACATTTTAAGCAAAGCTTATGCCATGAAATATCGATGTCGCACCTCAACTCGTATTGAATTGATTGTCAATGTGATACAGTGATTTGTTAAATATTTAATTTACATGCTGTCCAATTATTACCTCGAAAATCGGGAAAATATTTCTTCTAATACCGATAACTATTTCCTAAAATAACCCGGATAGAAAACTAAAATTTATTTTCACCCCCTATTACGCTGACGTATTTACTCGTGGTGCGAAACTGGTCCTTTTCTATCGAATGCCAAAACTCTGAAAAAAATCATTATTAGGGAATCTTTGCTGATTCAAATGACTTATTTTGCAAAAATATTCACATTCGGCAAAAATTGGATTTTCTACTTGTTTTATCCTCTTTATGCCACTATATTGATATATAAAGAGTTACTGCATTTATGCCGCTATGAGATGTAAACTCGTTTTTTTTGTGAATTTTCGCATCCGGTTTGCTTTTAGACCTGATGAATTATGACAAATATAGGATACCTCACATGAAGATGAGTCTGGTCAAAGTAATCTTTATCATATTATTGGCAGTTAAGGCCACATTGGCTCAAGACACGGGATCCCCTGATACAATTAGGGTCGATTCTGTGGCCGTCTATCCGGGCGGAACAACGGCACTGCCGATCTATTTTTTCAACGATGAGGTCTTGTCCGCGGTTGAAATAGTGCTTTCATACGACACTAATTCGCTTATTCTTGATACCTTTTCCATGGATGGAAGCCGGCTTGATTATATACCCGACAACAACATTTACTACCTATATGATAGTGGCAAGGTTAATCTCTCAATTCAGGACTGGTCTGGTTGGATTCCAAGGGGTAATGGCCTACTCTGTAATCTGATTTTCACTGCCAAATCGACTGCCGCTGGGCAGACGATAACTATTGACTCTTCTTTCTTTCCACCTATATCTAATACAATAATGTCCGATTCTGAGGCCACCACCATCTTCCCTCAATTTGTTAAGGGTTGCATTACAATCCTTGAACCTCCTCCGACTATGGATTCCGTCTGGATCGATACTATCACCACCACGCCCGGTGAAATGGTGGCCATTAATATCAATGCTTTTAATGAAGAGGAGCTTTCAGAATTAAAATTGTCGCTTGAATATTCATCGGACAATCTCGAATTCAATTCTATCATATACACCGGCATGCGGGCCGATTCCGCCTCGTCCAAATCAATAATTATCGATACTCTAAATCGACAGATACTTATTTCTCTCGAATATTTCCTTGCCCCACTCCAACCCGGAAGTGGTCCTCTGGTCTCCCTATTGTTCAATACCAAATCTGGCGTATATAATGATAGCATAATTATCGACTCCGCCAAATTCCAAGATTTTCAAAGACTCGAATTTGTGCAATATAATGGCGGCGGTGGTGGTATAACTTATGTCCCATTTTTCAGAGCCGGATATGTGGCAGTTCACGAAGTAACCCCGGGAAATGATACTGTCTGGATAGATACCGCTTTTGCCACATCGGGAAGTTCCGTTTCATTGAATATCTATGGTCGCAACGAGGAAAAGCTCACCGATGCGGATTTGGCCATCAAATGCTTTTCTGATAATTTACTATATGATACAACGATTTTTAACAATACGCGTGGCGACAATGCCGAAAGTACTAAGGTTAACCATGATATAACTGAAAATGCAACACTGATATCACTATCATTTGGAAATACAACCCCATTGGATTCCGGCTCCGGCCCCTTGGCAACTGTAAAATATATGGTCAAACCTGATGCCGATAATGACACCGTGTTAATTAATTTCGCTAATTTCATGGAAACATATTCGACGCAATTCACTCCCAAAGGCGGCGCCCCATTCACACCGGCCCTTATTCCCGGGCAGATTATAGTGACCGTACCACCTGCAAGCAATGATTCAATTTGGGTTGATTCTGCAATAACATCAGCCGGCCAGTCCGTTA
>JAGVEJ010000114.1 GCA_020058225.1 Candidatus Zixiibacteriota bacterium
GGCATTTGGCAAAATTATCAATCGCTTTCTCCATATCCGCTCTTTTATGCGTGAGAATCTCCGGGGTTTTTACCATAAATTCAAATCCGACCGGGGATTTTTTTTCAATGTTGGCCATAACGGCGGGATGTGGTATGCGATAATATGTCGAGTTTATTTCAACTGTGGTGAAATATTGGACATAGAAATCAAACATTTTCCCCTTTTTAATATCTCGAGGATAAAAATTGCCAACCCAATCTTGGAAGCTATATCCGGATGTGCCGATCTTAATTTCCATAAGCTATTTTTAAAATACAATAAATATTGCAAAATCCCAGAGATTTTCGGCCACCGCCCAATCATTCCCCGGTCAATGGAGACCATGACAGTGTCCCGGGCCAACCGGCCGATTTGGCCTTTGGAAAAGCGATAAGCTTTTTCGCTTATCTATAATTTAAAAAACTTCGAACCGAATTCAGGTCAATATTGCCTTGCGAAACTTCCGACTTCGGTTGGCACTTTTCTGTGTATGTGTAGATTGGCTGAATCAGGAGGTGAAGGATGTCAAAAGCGGAACGGGATATTGAGAACGCCCCCCATATTTCGGTTTAGTTTGAAAGTCAGTAGTAATATGTTGATTATTAAGAAGGGAATTAATAGATAAAACGGCGAAGGAATTTCTGAGAAAATAGCAAGGGAAATCAGAGTGTGTCCCAAAAGATATATTATGTTAACTATTGGATTATTGCAAAATCATCTTAATCCAAAATCCCAATTTTTTACAATCATTTTATGACGATGTTTATTAACTTATTGGCGACATAGATTTTCTTTATAATCTCTTTGCCCTTTAAATATTCAGCTACTTTTGGCTCTGATCGGGCTTTTTCCAAAACTTCTGCTTCCGAAATATCCCGCACGGCTTGAATTTCACCCCTGACTTTCCCATTGATTTGCACCGCAATATTTACCAAATCAAACTGTAGCGCATTTTTGTCATAATCAGGCCAATTTCCATCAAACACAGAATCTTTACGCCCGCATTTTTGCCACATTTCTTCGGCCAGATGCGGCGCCATTGGCGCAATCAAAAGAATTGATTTGAGAATCAAATAATCATTTAAATCATTGTTTGAAATTTTTGGGGATTCATAATCACGAACCAATTCCATTAAGCTCGATATGGCGGTATTAAACTGCATATAATTATAATCATCATTGACACGCTTAATGGTTTGATTAAGCTTGATGTAGATATCTTTTTCATACTTATCGAGGTTCATCTGCCTAAAGTATTTCTTTAAGTCTGGATTTGTCCCGCGATAAAATTCGATTATGGGATAAAATCTATTGGTAATAAATTTTTCCACCCCGACAATATAATCATTGGACCATGAAATCTGTCTATCCGCCGGCGCTGTGAAAAACATAGACAGTCTGGTGATGTCAATGCCTCGCCTCTCAAGCAGATCAATAGGTGAAACCACATTACCTGCGGATTTTGACATAAGCTCACCGTTTGCATCCATGACCATCCCAAGATTAAATAAAGATAAAGCAGGTTCATCGTCCTTTAGCCAGCCAATATCTCTCAGAAATTTATAGAAAAATCTGAAATACATCAGATGCCCGGTGGCATGGGAAATACCGCCAATATACTTATCAATCGGCAACCATGCGGACGCTTTATCTTTATCAAAGGGAATATTGTCGTTATGAGGGTCAACATATCGCAAATAATACCACGATGAACAAACAAAGGTATCCATTGTATCCGGATCCCGCTGTGCCGTTGAGCCACACTTGGGGCAGTTGACGTTCATATATTCGGGGACATCGGCTAATGGCGATCGTCCCTTGGGCAGGAAGTTTTGGACATTCGGAAGTATCACCGGAATATCCTTATCCGGCACAGCCACCAGGCCGCATTGGGGGCAATGAATTATCGGAATTGGCGCCCCCCAGTACCGTTGACGCGAAATCAACCAATCTCTCAGCTTGTAATTTATTTTCTTACGCCCGATTCCTTTTTGCTCAGCAAATTGGGTGACTTTCATGATAGCATCTTCGCCTACTAATTCATTAAATTCACCGGAATTTACCATAATGCCATATTCCGTATAGGCATCTTCCATGGTGGCCAAATTCAGTTTGGTATTTTTATCGGGTTGTATGACGACCTCAATTGGCAGATTATACTTTTTTGCAAAAAGAAAATCGCGACTGTCGTGTGCCGGAACTGCCATCACGGCGCCGGTTCCATATCCCGCCAAAACATAATCAGCAACCCAAAGCTGAATTTCTTTGCCATTGAAAGGATTTATGGCATACTTGCCGGTGAAAACTCCATCTTTCTCGCCAACTGTCGAGGCGCGGTCGATTTCGGAGCGCATAAGCACTTGTTGTTTGTAGGCTTCCGCTCTTTGTTTAAAGTCACCCTCGATATTTAGCCTGTCCAGTAAAGGGGATTCGGGGGCGATGGCCATATAGGTTACGCCAAAAATAGTATCGGGGCGGGTGGTAAAAATGGGTAACTTCTCCCCTGTTTCTTTTATAATAAAATCAATTTCGGCTCCAGCAGAACGGCCAATCCATTCCCTTTGTATGGTCTTAACATTTTCGGGCCAATCTTTCAACTTATCGAGATCATCAGCAAGTCTATCAGCATAATCTGTAATTTTGAAATACCATTGTTCCTGCTCTTTTTTTACCACCGGCGTATGGCATCGCTCGCAGGCGCCATTAACCACCTGCTCATTGGCCAATACTGTCTTATCTTCCGGACACCAATTGACCCATCCTTTTTTCCTATAAGCCAAACCATGCTCGAACAACCTCAGAAACATCCATTGCGTCCATTTATAATAATCCGGGTTGCAGGAAATGATCTCTCTTGACCAATCATAGGAAATCTCTGTCTTTTGCAGAGTGGAGCGAGAAATGCCAATATTCTTTAATGTCCATTCAGCCGGATGAAGCCCTCTTTGTATGGCGGCTCTTTCGGCAGGAAGACCAAAGGCATCCCATCCAAAAGGATGCAGTACATCTTTTCCCAACATTTTTTGATAACGGGCAATGGCATCGCCGATTATATAATTGCGGAAATGTCCCATGTGAATATCGCCAGACGGATAGGGAAACATTACCAGAACATAATATTTATCCTTTTTGGGATAATCCGGAGTCTTATATAATTTTTGTTCCTGCCATGTCTTTTGCCATTTGGCTTCAATTTCCTTAAAATTGTATTTCATTATTTTTATACCTGCTTTTCCTTTGGCCACCAATCGCCCAAACATTAATATCCAAAGAGAGGAATTTAATCTCGTTGGTTGCTTTTATCAAGAAATTTCGGCAAAGGGTAATTTATATCAATCCAAAATTTGAGGAAATGACCGTAATTGATTATATATCACCGTGCCATACGAATATTGATTTAATATTTTTCCTTTATATTCCTCTATTTTACTGAAAAATCCCTTCGATATTTTTTGAAAAATCGAGAATGGGGTGTCCATTGAATAGACAGCTTTTCGAGCTATGGTGAATCCTCCCTGATTGACGCCGGCAGACATTCCCAAGCCTTTTTTATATCCGGCCATGCTACAAAATTGTTCAACTCTGGAATTATATCTTCCAAAAGGATAACTGATGGAATCGACATATTTACCGGTTATATCCTCCAGAATTTTCTTTGAGCGGGTTAGCTCTAAGTTCAGGAGTCTGTTGGGCAATTCAATCAATGACGTATGACTCAAGCCATGTGAGCCGATATCAATATTATTTTCTGAAAGTTCCTTTATCTGATGATGGGTTAAATGATTTGATTTTCTGGCAATATGCACATAATCCCAACGGTTGGTTTTTCCGATAAAACCAGCCGGAATGAAGATTGTGCAAGGAATAGAAAGTTCCGATAAAATCGGCCAAATGTGATAATAAAATGATTCCATCCCATCATCAAAAGTTATGGAAACGGTTTTGGATTTGTTATCTAATTCCCAATAGTTTTTTAGGTCTAAAAATCCAATTCCTGCATCAATTAAAATTTTCAAAAGATGCCTGAATCTTTTTTGGGAAAAATTGTTTAATCCCAAATGGAATTTTTCATCAGCATGATGAAAAACAAGAATTGCCATGAGAGTATTATATGAATTATTTAATCAATGACCAATCGACATTTTTCAGATCATTTTCGGAGGCCATGCCCAAAGATGTTATGGTCATATTATTGTGATGAAACATCTCTCTGGCCATTTTGGTAATATCGCCCGGTTTCAATCGGTCAATGGCGCGCAGGGCATCATCAAGAGAGACAAATTTCCCTGTCAGAAGTTCATAGCGCCCAAGCCGATTCATACGACTGCCGGTGGATTCCATATTTAGTATCAAATGCCCTTTCATTTGAGCTTTAACTTTTTCAAATTTGCTCATGGGCAGTCTATCTCTTTTTATCTTTTTAAATTCCCTCAAGATTATTTCGATGGCTTGATGGAGCCTTTTCTTATCAGCCGCAAGATAGACTCCAAAGAGACCGTTGTCGCGGTAAAAATCGGGGAATGTATAGACGGTATAGGCAATTCCTTTTTCTTCTCTGATCTTTTGGAATAATATCGATGACATTCCGCCGCCCAGGTAAGTATGCATGGCAAGCATGGCATTTCGTTCGGGGTGGTCGAATTTGATACCGGGAATACCGATGCAAAGATGTGTCTGATTCGCCTTCCGCTTAAAAAGCTTCATTGAAAATTTGTTCGGCGAACCGGCCTCTTTACTGTAATTTTCATCGCCGACTGGGAATTCAAATTTTCTCTTGACGAGATTTACAAAGCTATTATGGGCAACATTGCCTGCGGCGGCGATTACGACCTTGCCTGATGAATAATGCTTTTCTATAAATGAAATCAGCTTATTTCTATCAAGTGAGCGGACAATTTTTGACGTTCCCATAATCGGCCATCCAAGCGGTTGCCCGCGCCAATAGCAATCAGAAAATAATTCATGCACAAGTTCAGCCGGAGTCTCCTCGACTTCAACAATTTCCTCGATCACCACTGATTTTTCACGCTCTATATTCACTCTGCTTAACGTGGAATGAAGAACAATGTCGGATAAAATTTCAACTGCCTGCGGAACATGCTTATCAAGAATGGTAGCATGATAACAGGTTTGCTCGTGTGATGTGAAGGCGTTGATGGAACCTCCAATTGATTCAAGGTACGAAGCAATTTCTTTGGCATTTCTCTTTTTGGTGCCCTTGAAGAACATGTGTTCAATAAAATGCGAGATGCCGTTTTCATCCTTATTTTCATCACGCGAACCGACATCGACCCAAATGCCAATGGCAACAGAACGGGCAGAGGGAATTTCTTCACTTATTATCCTCAGCCCGTTTTTTAGCTCAGTCTTGCTATATAAAGACAACTGCTTCATGATCTTATAGTTTGGCTACCTTCTATCTATTTGTCAAAATCTTTCTTGAGAGTCTGATTTTGCCTTCAGGGTCGATATTGATAACCTTGACTTCAACTACATCGCCCACTTTTAGGAAATCCTCCACGCGAGCGACATGGGAATGGTCAATTTCCGATATGTGGAGCAAGCCATCAGTGCCGGGAAGAATTTCAAGAAATGCCCCGAAATTGGTTATTCGGCGAACCTTGCCCGAATATACTTGGCCGATTTCAGGTTCTGCGATAATAGCCATAATCATTTCCTGAGCCTTCAAACCGGCTTCACCGGCAACCGCGGCAACAATGACGGTGCCATCATCATCAATATCAATTTTAGCGCCGGTAGCTTCAATAATTGATCGAATCATCTTGCCGCCTGGGCCTATGACCTCACCAATCTTGTCCTGCCTAATCTTGAAGGAAATTATCCGTGGTGCATACATGGAGATATCTTCGCGATTCTTCGAAATTGTTTCATTCATCTTATCGAGAATAAACAACCTGGCGACCTTGGCCTTATCAAGGGCGGTTGACATGGTATTAAGGTCGATTCCGGTCATCTTTATATCCATCTGAAATGCGGTAATGCCCTTTGATGTTCCGGTAATCTTAAAGTCCATATCGCCAAAATGATCCTCGTCGCCGAGAATATCGGTAAGTACTATTACCTTCTCCCCTTCTTTAATCAGTCCCATGGCAATACCGGCAACAGCTGATTTAATCGGCACGCCGCCATCCATCAAGGCCAAGGAGCCGCCGCAGACGGAGGCCATGGATGATGAGCCATTTGATTCCAGAATCTCGGAGACGACTCTCATGGTATAGGGGAATTTCTCCTCTACGGGAATTACGGGCTGTAAGGCACGCTCCGCCAAAGCGCCATGTCCCACTTCCCGTCGGCCTACACCGCGAATAGGGCGCACTTCACCTGTCGCAAACGATGGGAAATTATAGTGCAACGTGTAACTCTTGATTGATTCCCCTTCGAGGTCCTCAATTTTCTGCGCATCCATTTTTGTGCCAAGGGTCATCACCACCAGCGCTTGGGTTTGTCCGCGCGTGAACAGGGCCGAACCATGTGTCCGGGGTAAAACGCCGATCTCACAGGTAATCTGACGGATTTCATCCGGCCCACGGCCATCAATGCGGCGATTTTCTTCAACTATCATACGCCGCATAGCTGAGGCATCAATATCGTGGAACATAGTTGAGATCATATTATCCATGTCAGGAAATTCTTCTTTCAAGCCGGTCTGAACCTCTTCTTTAAGAAGGCGCTTTTTATTGCGGCGTTCGTCCTTATCAGCAATACGATTGTATTCATTAAGGCGCAAAGTGGCTATTTCAAACACTTTATTTTTCAGATTTTCGTCGGGAATCACGGCAGTATAAGACATTTTTGGTTTACCGGCCTTATTGCGCAATTCCTCAATCTTCTCCACAATAAGTTTGATATGTTCATGGCCGAAAGCCAGCGCCGCAATCATATCAGCTTCAGAAATCTCGCGTCCACCGCCTTCCACCATGGTAACCGAATCCTTGGAGCCGGCGAGAGTCAGACTGATATCTGATTCATCCAAATCTGAAAATGTGGGAAAGATTATGAATTGCCCGCCGACCCGTCCGACTCGAACGCCGGCAATTGGCATGCTAAATGGTATGTCTGATATGTAGAGGGCGGCTGAGGTCCCGATTAGGCCAAGAATATCGGAATCATTTGCCTGATCCGAAGAAAGGACTATGTTATGACATTGCACTTCATTGACAAAACCTTCTGGAAACAGCGGTCTAACTGGCCTATCAATAATCCTTGCGGAGAGGATTTCCTTTTCAGTAGGCCTTCCCTCTCGTTTGAAAAAACCTCCGGGAATTTTCCCTGCGGCATACGATTTTTCCCGATAATCAACGGTAAGGGGGAAGAAATCCTGCCCTTCAACCGGTCTGTCCGATGCGCAAACAGCCGAGAGAGTAATGGTATCTCCCAAACGTACGGTTACGGCGCCATTCGCCTGCATGGCAACCTTTCCGGTTTCAATTATTAGGCGTTTTCCGCCCAATTCTAACTCAACAGAATGAATCATTTTTTAAACCTCTAAGTTATCGTCTAATGTTTAGCTGGCCAATGATATGACGATAACTTTCAATATCTCTGTCCATTAAATAATCAAGCAAGCGTCTGCGCTTGCCAACTTTTTTCAATAGCCCGCGGCGGCTATGAAAATCCTTTACATGACCCTGCAGATGCCCGCTTAAAGCGTTTATATCTTCGGTCAAAATGGCAATCTGCACTTCCGGCGAACCGGTATCACTGGCATGCAACTGGTACTTGCTGACGATTTCAGCCTTTGTCTCTTTGCTAACAGGCATTTCTACTTTCTCCTCTACTCTTTATTCTTAAAACATTTTCTTTATCCAATTTGATTTGATTTATTAATTCTGATGTCTCACCGTACTTTTTATTTTCTCTTAAATACACTTCCGGATAACAAAATATCTCACGCCCATATATATCTTCGCCAAACTCGAATATGTTTACCTCAATCGATATTCCCGCCGAAGGATTAAAATGGTTAACCCCAATAAATATCATACCATCATAATATCTATTATTAATCTCAAGACTGCAAGAATATACTCCTTCACGCGGGAGCATTTTTCGCATGCTATATTCAAGATTGGCTGTGGGGAATCCAAGCTTTTTGCCGAGATTGATTCCCTTTTTCACTATGCCAGCTATGGGATAGGAATGCCCAAGCATCGTCAATGCCTCGGCATACCTGTTTTCAGCCATTAATCGCCTGATACGGGAAGATGATACCGGTTTCCCCGATATAATCACCGGCTCCACTATTTCAAGTTCAAAGGAATATTTCTTGCTCAATTCAGTTAGGTCATTAATCGTACCTGAACGATTCTTGCCAAAGGCATGATCATATCCAACTATCAATTTTTTTAGGCTGAGTCTCTCCACCAGAAAGTTCCTTATGAATTCCTCCGCGGTCATATTCATAATATCATGATTGAATTCTATAACCATTAATTTGCCGGATAAATATCTTGAAAACAACTTCACCTTTTCTTCCCATGTTGTTAGAAGAAGTGGGGGTGAATCTGGAGTAACAAGAACACGGGGATGAGGTTCAAAGGTTATCGCAATAGGCAATAAAAACATTTCTTCCTGCGCCCGCCGGACCTTTTGTAGTATTGCCTGATGACCAAGATGCAGGCCATCGAAGGTCCCAATGGTGGCGACAACTCCTGACTTAATCTTATCAAATCCGTTAATGCCTTTTACGATCTCAAAACTCAATTCAAAACCCTTACATAGGTGAAGAAATCTTTGCCTTGGATTTCATTCAAGTCAGACGATTTAATTCCGGCTTTGCCAACCGCCATAATTCTTCCGGTATAATCGACAAGACTTATGAAATCATTGGGAGAAAACTCTCCATGAATATCTATAATATCCTTTGTCCGTGGTGATTTACCCGAAATAATGCCTGGACTAAAGTTTTCGCTGACTTTTATGGCGGGAAAAGGCAATACCGATTCAATAGGTTTTAGATATCTTTTCAGAGTCCCGGCCTGCCGATAATATTTTATTTCATTTATTGAAAGCGCATCTTTCAGTTGGTAATTTCCAACTTTTGTCCGATTTAAATGCGACAAATAAGCGCCGCATCCAATTCGCTCACCAATGTCATTAGCGAGAGTTCTGATGTATGTACCTTTTGAGCAGGAAACTGTAAATTCAATAATCGGTGGTTCAAATTTTGTTATTTCCAGCTCTTTTATTTCGACCTCTCTTTCAGGTAATTCAATCTGTTTACCCACTCTGGCAAGCTTGTATAATCTCTGTCCTTCCACTTTCACAGCGGAAAATGCCGGCACCTTTTGTTTGATAACTCCCTTGAATTCAGAAAGCAGGCTTTTCATATCATCCATGGTAACATGAGGGACTGGATTGCTTTCCATTTTATCCGTAATTCCTTCGCTATCAAAAGTTAGAGAGCGAAAGCCAAGCTTGATTTCCGCTGAATAGGTTTTATCTACACCCGAAAGAAATTGCGCAATTTTGGTGGCCCGCCCCAGACAAATAATCATCAACCCAGTGGCTCGGGGATCGAGCGTGCCGGTATGACCAATTCGCCTCTGTTCAATAATATGCTTAAGATTATTGATTAAATCATGGCTGGTAATTCCAAAAGGCTTATTGCAAAGCAAAATCCCATCATACTGAACCATGAACCAACTCCTTCAGGTCATCAAGCAATTTATTAATAATGGAATCAATCGGTTTATTTACGCCAAACCCCGCCGCATTAATGTGGCCGCCACCACCGTACTTATGAGCTACATGGGAGACATCTATTTTATCTCTCGAACGCAAGGAAACCTTGGTGAATCCGCCATTTATTTCTTTTAGTAGTCCGCCAACAATCACATCTTTAGCCGCCAAAGTATAATCGGCCAATCCATCCATTTCCGAGATATCTGTCTTATGATTATCAATCATCTTTTTATCAAGACGCAAAAGACAAATTCTTCCATTTTCATGAAAAGTGATTCCCGATAAGACTTCCCCTGTCAATCTCAGAGTTGATTGAGGAAGAGCAAAATATATTTTGTCAGTAATTTCCCGTGGATTAACCCCCATATCAATCAATCTGCCGGCAACTTCCATTGTCCTTTTAGTTGTAGAATTATACCGAAAGCGGCCGGTATCAGTCAATATGGCGGCATATAATAATATGGCTGTCTCGCGATCAATCGGAAGATTTTCCGCCGCAAATAATTCAAAAAGCATTTCCCCGACCGAAGAGGCTTTATCATCCAAATAATTTATTGCTCCAAACGGTCTGCTATCATGATGATGGTCAATATTTATAATTTTCACGCCATTATGAATAAGGTTCTTAACCGCACCGGTTCGCTCGGCATCAGGACATTCCAATATCATGACTAAATCAAAATTGTCATCTCCCCCAAAATTTTTAATATCTGTGATATCAGCAATATCCGGTAGGAACTGATATTTAAATGGAATTCGTCCCTGATTAACGATAATTGGCGACTTCTCCAATTTCCGCATGACTCGAGAGATAGCGAGTTGGGAACCAAGGGAATCACCATCGGGGTCCTCGTGTGAGGCGATTAAAATTGATCGGGCATCTCTAATGGCCTGCGCAATTTGCTTATATATCATCAGTTTTTCGTTGTTCATTTTCCTTCGAAATCTCATTTAATAGTTGCTCGATTCTCATGCCGCGTTCAATTGATGGGTCAAATTTAAATTTTATTTCAGGGACATTCTTTATTCTCAAGAGACGGCCTATCTGCATTTGCACTCTATGCATGATTCTGGAAAGATATTTGGAAGCTTCATTTTTTGCCTCGTCCTGACCCAAAACCGAATAATATATGGTGGCATATTTCAGATCATTGGATATTTCGACGTCCGTAAATGTCACCAAAGCTTTCAAATTCAAGGTGCATTCTTCAGCCAGCATTTTTTGGACATCGCGCAATATCTGGCTTCTAATTCTATCAGCTCTTTTAAATTGACGCATAATCGATTACAAAATCTCCACTCGATAATCCGCCAGGTTTATTTCCGGTTCGCCCCGTATGGCATCAACCAGCTTGGCAATTACCTGATCCGCAAACCTTTTATCATTGCTGACGACGGCGGCTCCAATTTGAGCCATTTGCAATTTGTCATTATAATCAACCTCGGCAACAGAAATATTAAAGCGACTCTGCAATTTTGACAGAAGCGGCTTTAACCTCCTTCGTTTCTCTTTTAATGAAGTAATGCCGGGAAGATACAGATCAATTACTACCGTGCCAACAAACAACCTTCACCCATCTTATTCTAATTTCCTAGCTGTCTCCACCAGTTGGTAAACCTCAATATGGTCGCCTATTTTGATGTCGTTATAATTCTCGATGCCTATTCCACATTCGTAACCGCTCTGAACCTCACGGGCATCATCTTTGAATCTCCTCAGTGAGATCAAATTGCCAGTGAAGATAATCCTGCCATCACGGACTATATGCACCTTGTCAGTTCTTCTTATTTGGCCTTCCTTTACGAAGCAACCGGCTATTAACCCAACTTTAGGTACTCTGAAAAGTTCTCTAACCTCGGCCATACCGGAAAATTCTTCTCTAATCTCCGGCGACAGCATACCCTCTAAAGCTTTGCGGACATCATTTTCAACATCATATATTATATTATAAAGTTTGATGTCCACCTTTTCTCGAGCGGCCGTTTCTCTGGCGCGTCCATCGGGGCTGACACTAAATCCGATTACAATGGCATTTGATGCCGCCGCAAGAAGCACATCCGATTCATTTATGGCGCCGACACCTTTATGAATAATAATGGTTCTAGCTTCATCGGTGGCGATTTTACTGAGCGTTTCAGAAAGCACCTCCGCCGAGCCATCAACATCAGTCTTTATAATCAGACGAAGCTCCTTCATCTGACCTTCTTTTATTTGCGCATAGATGCCTTCAAGTGTGGCATGGCCATGACCTTGGCGAATATCCTGCTCCCTTTTAACCTGCATTCTCTTAAGTGATATTTCTCGAGCTTCTTGATCGTCTTTGACAATCATGAAAGTATCGCCTGCCTGTGGGACTCCGTTTAGGCCCGTTAGACGTGCGGGAACGGTCGGTCCGGCTTCGCTAAGTGGAATATCTCGGTCGCTGGTCAACGTTCTAACCCTACCGCTACATACTCCGGCAACTATGGGATCGCCAATTCTTATGGTTCCTTTTTGTACTATAACAGTACTCACAGGACCTCGGCCCCGCTCCAATCTGGCCTCTACCACTACTCCCTGCGCTCTGATATCCGGGTCGGCCTTTAAGTCAAGCATTTCTGCCTGAAGCAAAATCATTTCAAGCAGGCGGTCCATTCCCGTCCCGGTCTTGGCGGAAACCTCTACCATAATCGTCTTCCCGCCCCATTCTTCCGGCAAAAGATTATATTTTGTCAGCTGTTGTCTAATCATTTCAGGATTGGCAGTCGGTTTGTCAACTTTATTTATTGCCACAATAATCGGAACGCCTGCCGCCCGAGCATGGTCGATTGCTTCAACCGTCTGAGGCATAACGGCGTCATCGGCCGCTATCACAAGAATAACAATATCGGTTATCTGAGCGCCGCGAGCGCGCATAGCGGTAAAAGCTTCGTGGCCAGGGGTATCGATGAATGTGATTTTCTTTTCACCGACAAAGGCGGCATAAGCGCCGATATGCTGGGTTATGGCGCCAGCTTCTTGAGCGACGACATTCGTTTCTCTAATATAATCGAGCAAAGAGGTTTTGCCATGGTCAACATGCCCCATAACTGTTACAACCGGCGAACGAAATTCCAGATGCTCTGAACTTTCCTCTTCACGGGCTTCTTGGCCGATTTCAGCTTTTTCCTTAATACCGTAACCGCATTCAAGGGCCAAGGTTTCAATAGTCTCAAGGTCAAGACGCTGATTTATGGATGCCATCAATCCCAGTCGGAAACATACCGCTATTAATTCCGCCGGTTTCATATCCATTGTTCGAGCAAGCTCGGCGATGGTCATGAATTCGTTTACATCTATCATATTCTCTTCGAGGATTTCCACCGGCGCTCCGGGCTTGAACCGTCTCTTATATTTTTTGGTCTTCTTAACGCCGCCGATTGTGGCCATAGTAGCCTTGAAACTTTTTACGACAGCTTTATGATCTACCTGACGGCCGTCTTTGCCTTTTTTCTTTTTATCAAATTTCTTTTTTCGCTTATCGTGTTTCTTGAGCGCTTGAGATAACTTGGCCAATCTCTGATCAAATGTTTCTGGAGACGCGGTTTCAACAACTGCGGGACGGATTTCTTCAGCCGACTTTGGTTTCTTTTTATGCTCAATATCTTTTTTGACGGCTTCTTTTTCAGCTTCAAATTTTTGCTGAATGGCCATCATCATATCATTGGCGGCAACTGACATGTGGGATTTCGGGGAAAAGCCAAGTTCCTTCAGGATTGAAAGCAAGGCATTAGAAGATATTTTATAATCCTGAGCAACTTCGTATAATCTTTTATTCGCCATTATATGGCCTCCCCGCGACAATTAATTTTCAGAATCCTTTTTATCATTATCAACATTTACCGCTGAATCTGATTTTTCTTTCTCAGCGGATTTCGCATCGGCCTCCGCTTCCTTGCGAAGCCGTTCTTCCTCTTTGCGTTTTGCCTCAATTTCAGTCAGAAATTCTCTTGCCCGCTCAATTAATGATTCCGCTGTTTTCTGACCAATACCGTCAATCTTTATCAAATCCTCCACTTCGGTTTTGGCTAAAGACTGCACTGTCACTATATCCGCATGAAGAAGCTTTTCCTGCAGTTTATCTCCAATTCCGTCGAGGCTTCCAACCGGCACCATTGCCTCTGCTTCGCGCTTTCTAACCACATTGTACTCTGTTTCAGACATGATATTAATTTTCCAGCCTGTGAGTTTGGAAGCTAACCTGGCATTTTGTCCGGCTTTTCCAATTGCAAGAGAAAGCTTATCATCTTCAACAGCAACCGTCATTGCCTTTTCATTATTAAAGACATCTATATGAACTACCTTGGCCGGCGCCAGCGAGCGGGTTACAAAGACTTCAGGATTTGTGCTAAAAGGAATAATATCAATCCGCTCGTTATTCAGCTCTCGAACAATGGATTGAACTCTTACACCCTTGATTCCAACGCAGGCTCCAACGGGGTCAATTCTTTCATCTGCAGAATAAACGGCCA
>JAGVEJ010000187.1 GCA_020058225.1 Candidatus Zixiibacteriota bacterium
AAATGGCCAGTATGACCAAGCAGAATGCCGACAATGCCAAGCAGGCCAATATCCTTGCCGGAGAAGCCAGCGCCTCCGCCGATAAGGGAGCAAACGCCATGGAATCAATGGCATCGGCTATTCAGGAAATTAAACATTCCTCTGATGAGACAGCTAAGATTATCAAGGTCATCGATGAAATTGCCTTTCAGACCAATCTTTTAGCTTTGAATGCGGCTGTCGAAGCGGCCCGCGCCGGCGAAGCCGGCAAAGGGTTTGCCGTAGTTGCCGAGGAAGTACGAAATCTTGCCCAACGTTCAGCTGAAGCCGCCAAAAATACCAGTTCTCTAATTGAAGGCTCTCAGAAGAACGCCGACAACGGGGTTCGTGCTACGGAAGAATTCATGGTGATCCTAAAGGGTATTACATCATCGGTCAAGAAGGTCACCGACCTGATTGGCGAGGTCTCTGCGGCCAGTAGCGAGCAGGCCCAAGGTATTGACCAGGTCAATGCGGCTGTGTCCCAGATGGATCAGGTAACACAGCAAAATGCCGCCAGCGCTGAGGAATCTGCTTCGGCCAGTGAAGAGCTTGCCGCTCAGGCTCAACAATTGCAGAGCATTGTGAGCGAATTGACGGTAATCGTTGAAGGAACCGGCGGCTATGAAAAATTTTCCGGTATATCACGCAAGGCTGATTACAGAACCGGTTCCGGACGACAAGCCACAACTCAGAGCGCAACCAAGGAAAAGATTCGCTCAACAATGAAAAAGCATTCCGAAAAGATGCATTCGATAGAGTCCGGAAAGCAATTGGTCAAGAAACAGGCTTCCCGGGCGGAAGAAATAATTCCACTGGATAAGGATGAAGTTGCGGGATTCTGATTATGAATAAAAAAAACCCCGTGTTAAAATCGCCGGTTTTGTTTGATATTGGAGGGATACAGCACCGAAACTGTATCCCTCTAAAAAACAGCTTTTAAGTATCATACAAGGAGGGAATACGTTGAAAAAGCTGAGTTTGAATAAGAAATTGATTGGGGGTTTTACTGTTGTGGCCATAATAACTTTAATGGTCGGCATTGTTGGATGGAATGGTATCAGTAACTACCGGACTGCATCCCAACACCTTTCCTATATGCAAGATATGGAAAGAGAGTTGACACAGCGAGAAGTTGATCATTTAAAATGGGCTATGAATGTCGGCAAATTTCAAGGCGATGAATCGATTCACGCTCTGGATGTTGAAAAGGATGAACATAAATGCGGCTTCGGGAAGTGGTACTATGGAGATGATAGAAAAAACATAGAAAAATCCATTCCCGAAATCAGTGGTCTTCTGGCCCAGATAGAAGAACCGCATAAGAAGTTGCATAACTCGGCATTAGAGCTTGAAAATATTTTAAAGAAAGGTAAATCCAGAACGGAGGCTCTCGATTTTTACCATTCTCAAACGAATCATTATCTTGAGAATGTTAGAACTCTTCTGGGAGAGATTAGGTCCAAACTTCGACAAAAAGTTGAAACGGTTACGGCTGAGGCCAAATCTGATGCGAGTAATGCGATATTCGTATCGATAGCCGGAATGATTATTGGAACCTTATTTGCAGTTGCTGTGGGAATATTTCTTAGTTTTTCCATAACCCGTCCCATCAATCTTGTTATTGAGGGGTTAACCGCCGGATCAGATCAGGTTGCTTCTGCTTCTTCACAGGTTGCCAGTGCCAGTCAATCATTGGCCGAAGGCGCCTCAGAGCAAGCGTCATCGTTGGAGGAAGCTTCATCTTCCCTTGAGGAGATGGCCAGTATGACCCGTCAGAATGCGGAAAATGCCAAACAGGCGAATATTTTGGCTTCAGATGCCAGTACGGCCGCCGATAAAGGCGCCGCCGCTATGGAGTCGATGTCGCAAGCCATGGAGAAAATTAAGAAATCCTCTGATGAGACTGCCAAAATTATCAAAGTTATTGATGAGATAGCTTTCCAGACCAATTTACTAGCATTAAATGCAGCGGTTGAGGCGGCCCGCGCTGGCGAAGCAGGGAAAGGCTTTGCCGTTGTGGCCGAGGAAGTCAGAAATCTATCTCAGCGGTCCGCAGAAGCGGCCAAAAACACCAGCTCTCTTATTGATGATTCACAGAAAAATGCTGATAACGGTGTTCGTGCTACCAAGGAATTTATGAGCATTCTTGGTGAGATAAATTCCAGCATTAAGAAGGTTAGCAGTCTCATAACCGAAGTAACTGCCGCCAGCGATGAGCAGTCACAGGGTATTAGTCAGGTCAACAGTGCTGTCGGCGAAATGGATCGTGTGACTCAGCAGAATGCGGCCAATGCCGAGGAATCTTCATCGGCCAGCGAAGAGATGGCGGCTCAGGCACAACAGATGTTGGAGCTGGTAGGGAATCTTATCGCAACAGTGAACGGCTCCAATAATCGCCGCTATTTTCATAGCCAGACCGATGCTTCCAAGTATCAGGCAGATTATGATTTCGGCAAAAAGACCACAACTATTTCACGCAAGGTAAAAACGAATAATTTGATGAAGAAACATTCCGAAAAAATGCGTCAGTTTTCCAACGGGGGAAAAAAATCAATCCTCAACTTTTGAGAGCCGAGGATTTAATCCCGCTGGAAAAAGAAGATATTGCGACAATATGATAAACATGGGCAAAAGCCAGATTGCACAGAGTAAGGCCTCAGTGTAAGACATCGTTCAGGATGAAAAATCGCAAATGGATTGTGGCGGTGGTTTGGCGGCTCAATGGATAATTCAATTGAAACTCACAAAAAGGTGAAAGGAGAAT
>JAGVEJ010000238.1 GCA_020058225.1 Candidatus Zixiibacteriota bacterium
ACCAACTTTGTGAAAAATAGCGCAAAGGAATAAGGTTCCCGCGCAATAATTATAACATAAATCGGAGGCTGTTATATATAATATGGCCCCAATATCGGCTCCCCGACAATCAGGTTTAAATTAGATGGGGCATATTTACATCACTGTAAATCAATAAAGAAATTGACAAAAGGGCTTATGACTAATATAATTATAAGTTTATTATTGAATTTATGAATATTTAAGGAGGTAGTTCTGGTGAAATCGTACGACACCGAACAGATAAGAAATGTGGCTCTAATTGGACAGCGCGGTTGCGGCAAAACAAGCCTCGCCGATGCCATAGCATTCTCATCCGGCATAACCAATCGCCAAGGGAAAGTAGATGAAGGGACATCTCTTTCAGATTTTACCGAAGCCGAAATTAATAGAAAGACATCAATAGGTTTATCAATTTTAACTTGCCCATGGAAAAGCCAGAAATTAAACCTCCTTGATTTACCTGGACATCCGGATTTCATAGGTGAATTAATTATAGGTCTTAATGTTTCCGAGACCGCTATTGTTGTGTTAAATGCCAACGCTGGAATTGAGGTTGGCACAGAAATTCAGTATAAATACGTCGAGAAATTTAATCTACCAAGGATATTTTTTATAAACAAGGTTGAAAAGGAACATGTCAAGACTGCGGATATAATAAAGCAATTACAGGAAAGATACGGCCTGAAAGCTATTCCGGTGCAAATTATTATCGGCGATGGGCTGGATTTTAAGGGATTGGTTGATTTAATCAAGTTAAAAGCATATACCTTTGATGACAAAGGGACGCCAATAGAGGGTGAAATTCCCGCCAATTTGAAAGAGGTCGCCAACGCGGCTCGACTGAAAATGGTGGAGGCGATTGCCGAAGCGGATGACGCTTTGCTTGAGAAATTTTTTGACAAGGGTGAATTGACACCCAATGAAATTCTTGAGGGGTTAAAAAAGGCCATTATAAAAAAGTCAATGTTCCCGGTTCTATTTGGGTCGGCTGACCGAAATGCCGGTGTCCACAACTTGGTTGATTTTATTGCCGATTTTATGCCATCGCCCAAGGCCTTATCTCCAGTCAATCTGATGTCCACAGGTAAGAATGAAGTGATTCCTGTTAATGTAGATGCCAATGGCAAGCCGATTGCATATTTTTTCAAGTCGCTGGCAGAAGCACATATTGGGGAAATTTCCCTATTTAAGGTAATAAGTGGAAAGATAGCGCAGGGGATGGATATTTATAATCATAATCAGAGCTCGACTGAAAGGATGGGGCAGATTTACTCTATCAGCGGGAAGGAAAGAAGCGAGGTTGATGGGGCAGGGGCAGGCGATATTGGGGCGGCGGTGAAGCTTAAATCGACCAAGATGGGGGATACGCTTGGCGACAAAGACCGGGGATTAATAATGCCCAAAGTGGAATTCCCAGTGCCGGTGATGGATACCGGAGTGAAGCCGCGTTCCAAAGGGGATGAGGAAAAACTGGGCATGGGGCTTGCGAAGCTGAAAGATGAAGACCCGACTTTCCAGGTAGTGATTGACCCGGCGCTTCATCAAACGGTACTTCTTAGTCAGGGTTCAACGCATACGGAGAACATTGTCGAAAAGCTTAAGAGGAAATTCGGCGTTGAGGTTGATATGTTCAAGCCGCGGATTCCATATCGTGAAACGATAAAATCGAAAGTTGAGCTTCAGCATAAGTATAAAAAGCAATCTGGCGGGCGCGGGCAGTATGGTGATGTCCATTTACGTCTCGAGCCGAATAAGCGTGGAGCCGGATTTGAGTTCCGCGATGAGATTTCAGGTGGTGTAATTCCGGGTAAATATATTCCATCGGTGGAAAAAGGCGTTGTCGAGGCGTTGACTGAGGGTGGACTTTCCGGTTCGCCGGTGGTGGATGTGATAGTGGCGGTATTCTATGGTTCTTACCATGAAGTTGACTCGTCGGATATGGCGTTTAAGATTGCCGGTTCGATGGCATTTAAAGAGGGATTCCTGAAATGTAATCCGGTGCTTTTGGAGCCGATTGATAATGTCGAAATCATGGTTCCGGATGATTTTACCGGTGATGTCATGGGGAATCTTTCGAGCCGCCGCGGGCGCATCTCAGGTATGGATCCAGAAGGACGGTATCAACGGATACGGGCTACGGTTCCTCAGGCGGAGCTTTATAACTATTCGGTGGATTTGCGTTCGATGACTTCGGGACAGGGTGTTTATTCCCGTACCTTCTCGCACTATGAAGAAGTGCCTCGTGAATTGATGGAGAAGGTAGTTGAGGAGATAAAGCGGTCGAAGGAAGAATAATAGACATTATTGTCGATTAATCCTTAGGCTTACAAGTATGCGGCGTCAATCTCTTTATGAGATTGGCGCTTTTTTTATTTTCCATCGGGAATCCGCCAACGGCGGAGTGGGCACCAAGGCAATCGCGAATCTGAAACTAAGACCCGACGAAATTCCCAATAAAACGAACCCATTTTTATAATCGTTATCTATTTGTATATCAATACGTTATGGAAATGGGTTCGTTTTTTTATTTTTCGTTTTGTCCTTTTTCCCGATTTCGATCGGGACAAGTTTGGCAAATGTAATTCATATCCCTTCATATATGTGCCTCAGGTCGGATTTACCATCAAGGTTGTAGTGAATTTGCGAGTGAGCGAGGGCGCATGCCATGCGCCCCTACTTTTGCCCACCGCAAGGGGCTTGTTGAAGAACCCCTTGTTTTATGATGGGACGGGACAGGATTCTCCGTCATGACGGAGCAAATCGTAGATGCTGTTTATTTTTTGATAAA
>JAGVEJ010000175.1 GCA_020058225.1 Candidatus Zixiibacteriota bacterium
AGATTCAGGTACTTCCCAATTTCATTATAGGCGCAGTCAATCATCATGGTTTCAATGGCGCCCATTGGCGTTGTTTCATATCTGATATCAAATATTGCAGGGGAACCGCCATACAGCGCTGGAGCGCCCGGGTTAACCAGCTGGCTTATCACCAGACCGCTTAAGGTTTCGGCAGTATGCTGAATTAATGTTCCGACCAAAGTTACGGGAGATATAAATCCTGAAAGGGGCATGGCAATAAATTCCACTGGAATGGAATATTTGGCGCAATCAATCAAATTTTGCGAGGTCACATCGCTCCATTTTAATGGCGATGTTGGACAGCAGGAGAAAACGGTCAACGGCTTGGCCTTCAGCGCCTCATGGGAGCCTCGAACCATAATCTGTAATTCTTTCATTATTTCAAAGGACTCTATAGTGAAAGCGCCGGTAATTACCGGCTTTTCGCAAAACATAAGACTTAAGTACAGGCGATAGCTGTCGGAGATGCGTTCATGGACATCTGATGCAATCATGGCGGTTGATTGTGTGGCGATATGTTTCATACCGGTCATCAACTTGGCATATTGAATATAATCAATGGTTTTTGGCCGCCGAATATTTTCGGTCTTGCCGTCGAGCAAATTGATTGCGGCCGAACCCGGTGTAAAATGTATATTATATCCGGAGAAATCCGTCGCCCGAATTCCCATGCTATCATATAGACTAAACGAAAGGGGCGCTGATTTTAGTGCGATGTCAATTAAATTGCCGCTGATGAATGCCCTTTGTTTATTAAAATCAACCTTGGCTGAATGGTCCGCAAGAATTTTCAACACCGACTCATTATGAATTTCCACGCCCAGCTTGCAAAGCAATTCCCTGGATTCATCAATTATCTTTTTGATTAATCCTTCTTCAAGAAATTTGACAGTAGGCCGCAATTGAAGCTCCTTTTAAGATATTACAATCTAATAAGCTAAAGATAATTTGAATTGGATTCAATTCCAAGTTCATTTCACAGTATAGTGTGGTGTCCCTAAGGCTTCTTTATAGCGTTACCCGGAATGCGCCGGCAGGAACCCTTTCCTGCCGGAATTCTAATGGTTGCGTTAGGTCCTAATTCTCCCCGAATTTGTTGGGGAGAATGAGACCTGACGCATTAGTATGCCATGAATAAAATTGTCGGGTCTCATCCCGAATCGCAAGGCGAATCGGAATTAGGACCCGACAAAACTTGAATGCGCCGGCAGGAACCCTTTCCTGCCGGAATTCATTGCGTCGGGAAATCCGCTTGCGGTGGACGACGCCGCGATGAGGGCCATACCTCCATGTCAATCTATTTCTGGGATACCACAATAGCTTTATGGAAGAAGGGTTATGTGATTGACAATTCGATTTAGCCAATTTATTCTATTGTTGATTTTCAACGGGAATTTTCCTCAAAATACTTGTAAGCCTTAGGATTATTTGAATATGAATCTAATGATATGATAGGAGCAAAGGGCAATATGATATATCGTATCCAGAAAGACGATACTCTGCGGAAAATTGCCAAATCACATTACGGAAACACCGGGCTTTATATCAAACTTGCCGGATATAATGGAATACTGAATCCGGATAAAATAAATATTGGGCAAGCCATTGAAATTCCAACCAAAAAGGAATTAACTGGCAAAATACAAATAGATTTGCCGATTACCGGCCTATATCCTCCAAACGGATTGAAAGAAATTATTGAGTTGTTCGGAGATATATATCGCTATATCAGGGAGGATGGCACAATTGATCCCGGTTGGGAAACCGATTATTTGGGGATGGCCAATCTCCCCTTTGCGATTCCGCTTTCATGGGATAGAGACAAATCGGTCAAGAGGATTCTGTGCCACAAAAAGCTGTCGGGTTTGTTTTCGGATGTTTTTGAGAAAATCGAAAGAGCAGGAATGAAAAAGTATGTGCAGACATTTGGCGGGTGCTACAATTTTCGAACCAAGCGAACCTCAGGGAAACCCTCGACCCACTGCTGGGGAATCGCACTTGATTTAAATCCCGATTCCAACCAGATGGGAAGCGTTGGAGATATGCATCCGGGCATTGTCGAAATATTCCGCCATTTTGGCTTCAAATGGGGCGGCGACTGGCCGGGCAGATCCAAAGACCCGATGCATTTTCAATTCTGCACCGGATATTAAATTTCATTTGCCCCGATTCATAAATAAAAAAGCCCATCAAAACGATGGGCTTTTATTTCTTGTTTATGGAAATCAATCAAATATTAAACATCCCGGTATATTTATCAACATGAACCGGGCTAACGCGCAGTTTATAAATGGCCGCCCAAGCTTTCATCCCCGCCTCGGCATAGGTGGCGGCGTCTTCGGCGTAAATCTTGCCATTATTGGTGACGCCATCAATCCAATAATAAGTCCATGCTCCATTATCAAGATCTGGAGCGTCATACGAATATGTGTTGGTTGAGGCCAGAGCCATCATCGTTCCGGTGGCGCAATCACCACGGAAATCGCCAACCACGCAAGCATCAAGCGTGAAATGCTTTTTGGTGCAATTGGCGGCATTAAACTTCTGCATCACCCAACCATGGGTCAGATAATACAAATCGGTAGAAATAAGGCTGGATCCGTATCCCGGCGCCTTGGCGCCATGACCGGAATAGGCAAAAGCGATCTCATCGCCGGAAACCGCCGAAGAAATCAGCCAATTAAGACCGGCCTCGACCGCGTCCGCGGTGGCATTGCGATCAAGATCCACACGGATGGTGAAACCCTGAGTCTGATAATAGGCTTTCATATCCATGGCGTCGTCATCGCAATACTGCAAATCGTTGGCCGTTCCCTCATAATCGGAGATTCCGACGATATAAACATATTTATGAACTGGATTGGGATTAGGATCGGCGCCTGTATCTGGCGGCGGTGGCGGCGGTGGCTTATAGGCACCAATTGCCTGATCCAGCGAGGGTTTTACGGTGAATGATTCGACCACGGCCTGGGGCCGCGTCTCAACGAATTCCGGACGCTCTACCAGCGGACCCAGATTGGTCTGATCTGCCGGGCTGATAATTTGCCGTGTGTCACTGCATCCGAACATCATGACGGTCGCAAGTAAGATGACGACAAAAAAGAAAACAAATCTCATGTCATCCTCCTCATGTAAAGGTGTTTAGGATATTATGGGGATATAAAAAGTGTTTAGCCTGAAAAACTGATAAAAACCAACTCTTCCGCATTAGTCCCATATCTGAATAATAAAGGTGTTTTAAATTTTTCCAAGCGTTTTTTGAATAAATTTATGGGACTATTGCAAAAAATCAATAGTTATAAAATAGATATTTCATAGCAATAAAGCCAGTAAAATATCTTTCTCCGGCTTTATAAAACAACTCCTAATTTACACAAAAGAATTTATACTAATCCATAGGCGGAGTAGCTCGTTAGGCTTTTCAGGTTAAATCATAATTCTGCAAATAATTTCAACTATTGCTTGACAATATAGATTTGCCTTCTATATTTGACCACTGATCGCGGGGTGGAGCAGTCCGGTAGCTCGTCGGGCTCATAACCCGAAGGCCGCAGGTTCAAATCCTGCCCCCGCTACCAAAATTTAAAGCCCCGGATCGGGGCTTTTTTATTTCAAATATTTAAATTTTCACGGCAAGCTGTGGATTACCAGTATATCAAAATAATGAATATCAAAACGGCAAATTTGATTGGTATTCAATGGTAAGACCGCTTATATTAAGCGCCGCTTTCAATTTAGAACCAGTTGAATGAGACAGAGACTGAAATTTAAGGCAAGCGAATAGAATGAGTATCAGCGCCAATATTCTACAGGCTATTGGCAACACCTCGTTAGTGCAACTGCATAATGTTGTTCCGCCCGGTAGCGCCAAAGTATTTGTGAAACTCGAATGGGAAAATCCGACTGGAAGCATGAAAGATCGTGCGGCGCAGGCTATGATTTTAAGGGCTGAGGAAAATGGCCGATTGAGACCGGGAGATACCATTGTTGAGTACACAGGCGGTAGCACGGGCATATCACTCGCATTAATTTGCGTTGCGAAGAGATACCATCTTCATATCGTTACATCCGATGCATTTAGTCAGGATAAGTTGAAACAAATGTCTGCTTTTGGTGCGGAACTGACACTGATACCAAGTGAGGGGGGCCTGACCACCAAAAAATTGATTTTGGATATGATTGAAGCCGCCAGAGAAATAAGTCGAAGACCGCAAACCTACTGGACTGACCAACTCAATAATCTCGATAGTATTTCAGGGTACTATCCATTAGCTGAGGAAATCTGGAACCAAACAGACGGAAAACTTGACGCCTTTGTTCAATGTGTTGGCACTGCGGCATCGTCGCGAGGCGTAGCAAGCGTGTTAAAGCGTTACAATCCAAAGATTAAGATAATAATCGTCGAACCGGCTGAATCCGCGGTATTGTCGGGCGGCCAAGCGGGACCTCACAAAATTGAAGGAGTAGGTATTGGCTATACTCCGCCGCTCTGGGATCCAAGTCTGGTGGATGAAATTATTGCGGTTAGTACAGATGACGCGAAGGCAATGGCCCGGCGCTTGGCTCGGGAAGAAGGTCTTTTTGCAGGAACATCCTCGGGAGCAAATGTCGTCGCAGCGCTTCGAGTGGCAGAGCGATTAGGACCCGATGCCAGAATAGCTACTTTGATGGTGGATTCTGGTTTAAAATATCTTAGTACAGATGTTTACAGAAAATAGTGAATTTTTTTAATCTCCGACCAACTTCTACTTATGAATTGCTGAAAGAGCTTTTTACATACACCCCTTTCTAACATTTTTCTAACATAATTAGCCAAAACAGGCAATAATCAGGGACAACCATGCCTTCGGCAGGCAGGCACGGGACAAATGGGGTCGGCGTAGGTTGTTGCTATTGTTGTCCTTAAGTGTCCCGTGCCGTTGATCACTGATTTCAGAATTTTCTGCCGCTGATGTGATGGTGAGGATGAACCAGATGTAACAAAGACCTGCAAGCCGGCAATTGGATCGTCTTGAATGGCAAGCCGTTTTATCTAATCTCCCCGCGGCATAATTATCAGGAGCGAATCAGCCAATTGTAATATTCCTGAAGATCTTTTTCGGGTCGTATGCCCAATTCCGAAGACAATTTAGCCTCATAGTTTCTAAATATCTTCAGCGCATTCAGCGTTTTCCCGTCCTTATAATACAATTCCATCGCCAGCCGTACGCCATTGGCCCATAGAGAATCATTGCTCAGCCCGTTTGTCAATAATTCCTCGGCCCTTCTATATTCTCGAGCATTCAACAATTTATTAATATAGCAGTCGAGCAAATGATAGTACTGATTTTTTAATTCTTCTCTTCTAAGCTGAACGAACTCCTCAAAACGGGACTCTGGCAATAGATCCCCCCGATATAACTCTATGGCCACTTCTATTTTTTCATCAATAAGAACCGAAAGAGCAGGTTTATTTTCTGAAATACCCGAAATTTCGGAATACAAATTCTGGAATTCTCTAAAATCAATAACTGAATTCGTGGGCAAGACAAGGAAATAATGATTGGATTCATACAAAATATATGAGCGGTCGAATTGTCTGAATTGCGGGTCAAGAGATTTTCTCAGGGAAGAAAGGGCGGTTTGAAGATTTACTTTTGCCATTTTATGAGGGCGGCCAGACCAAAAATAATCAAGAATCACTTCCTCATGAAGACCATTGGGATGATTTAGCAGGAGCCAGATAAACAAATCTCTTGCTTTTGAGCGGGCAAACTCAATGATGCGCCTTTCAATCATGAGGGAAAACCTGCCCAAAGCGTTTACCGTCAATTTTGGCAAGGGCGCTGTTTTCTGCAGGTGTATATAGTCTTTGGAGAGTCTTATCAGAGTTTTATTGCTCTCTATAATCGTTCTGTCAGCGATTGGTCCCAATCCGCGAATATTATTAGATATAGCAAATTTTAGGAGCGAGGCTTTTTCCCCGCTTGATAATTCGCCTGAGGTCAGCGCCTGGGCGAACGATTTATCAAGGTCTTCAATATTAATGGTATGCATCAGTTTTTCGATTAATGTTCGGTGCAAATCCCATCTGACGGCGCTGGTTATTAGAAATGAAGTCACTCTCGAGCTGGCCATGGGGTAGTTGTGCCATTTGATTTTATCCATAGTATCCAACGCCATATTGATCAGTCTTCTTGATTTGCTCTTATTGCCGAGATTTTGCTGAATATAAGATTCAAAACCATAGCAGGTAGCCAACCAGGGCCTTAAGGAGTTTGATTTGGCAATTTTTCTGATTCGGCTGATTTTATCCAAAGCCTCCGAAAAGTTATTTCTTTCCATGGCCCGGTAAGTATTCAGAATATAGAAATTCAGTAATTCTTCGGATTCAAAATTCTCATTCGGCAGTTTGTCGGGTTCAATGATCGTCATCGATTTACCGGCAAGTTCGCCATAATATTCATATATGATTGCGGAATTGACATATTCGATTAGATAGTTGCTTTTGGCCCATTTCATTGATTTTTCAAGACAGCGCAACCCATCATCGATATTTCCATTATAAAAAAGACAGAGACCGGCATATCTCTCAACATGAACGTTGATCATATCGTAAAATATGCGGCAATTATTGTTGGCTTCTCTGCAGGCTTTGATATTATTAATAGCTTCGGCATATTTTCCCGAACATGTCAACAATCGCAACAAAAAGATCAGGCCAAAAGACGAGAGGATGGATGAATCTTTCAAATCCAGGTCATTGATTGATTCCTGTATTTCCTTTTGGGCTGTTGCAGAATCACCTAACTCATGTCTTAATAGGGCCAGCAGGATTTTATACTTGAAGATATTATTTAATGATTCCGCGGGAGCCAATTGCAGGGCTTTTTCAACATGGCGAAGAGCGTCTGTAATCTTCAGCTCATTATAAGCGGCAAACCCAAGCATATCTTCACTGCCGGAGAGAACTTCCGCGCCAAAAGGTCCCCTTTCTTTATTAAACTTTTGCCAACTTGCAAGAAGATTATTATAGCGGGGACCGCTCTCAGTTAAAAGGAAAACATGGTGATATAGATGCCACATCATGCCCAGCAAGGGATCGCCATTGGACAAGCCGGAGCGCTCAAGCCGATGTGTAAGAAACTCACTTAAGGCCTTGAAATTCCCTGATATCGATAGATAGTTTGTTCTGAGCCAGAAGCTGAAACCATTGGTCATTTATGATTTCAAGAGCTTCATTATAGGCTTGAATGTCATATAAGAGGTTAATTGCGCTGGATAAATTGCCGCAAGCCAGATAATATTTTGACGCCTTTTTACAAATAGGTAATAATTCCTCGGAGGATAGCAGATTTCGTAGGATTTTATTAAAAGATGCTCTTACCAAAGGGTGAAGTCTTATACCGCTCCCACCAACCGTTATGAATGGCAGGGATGAATTACTCAGCGCTTTCAAATTGTCTTGAATAAACTTTTCGTCGTCGTAAAAAACGGCACAGCTTTCCCTTGATATTTCGTCTAATATTGAGCAATGAGCGACAAAAGATCTAAATTCAGGAGAAGTATTCGAGAGCATTTCTTCATTCAAATAATCCAAAATCGATTCGGAATATTTTATATTGGCGATCAATTCCATGCCATGCTTTATTCCCTTTTGTTTTATCGCCTCTTGAATGAATCCGATATTTACGCACCACCCATGAGTTATGTTGTAAACCTGATCCAGATCATTTTCTTTAAGTCTGATTTTGGAGCGAAGTCTTATCGCCTCGCCTAATTCATCGCGCGTGAATTTAAGATCATCCTGCGTGACAAAAATTGCTTGTCCGGACTCCCTCAGCTTTGCCAGGTGAATTCCCGGTTTGACTCTTGAATTAATGACTAATTTTAATCTCACCTTAGAATTAAATATGAGACCTCCAACAATTCTTCTAATTTCCTTACACTGGTCAACCGATTCCCAATTATCCAGAACAATCCATATTCTCGGGCCTTTGTATTCTTCAAGGAAAAAACACAAATCATGAATAAAGTTGTCAACATTAAAATTACCTTGTCTTAATAGATCGGACAATCCGCTTTCTTTCATTTTTTTCATAGGCTCAGAAAGCGCCGAGAGGAAATGCTCTGCGAATATTTTGGGTTCGGCGTCCTGCTTCTCCAGATTAAGCCAGCATTTCATATTCTGAGGTAAAGTGGATAGAAATTGAGCGGCCAAGGAAGTTTTCCCGTAACCTGCTGGAGCAGAAACAATTATTACTGATGCTTGCCTTCTGCGTGAGAATAAATCCAATAATCTTGGCCGCTTAATTAAATGTGGAGGCGTTTCAGGTATTGCGAATTTTGAATTTAGGGTTTTCATCCTAATTTTCTCTGATTTTATTTTTTACAAAATAATCAAGAAATTTTCAAATGGCAAGCCTCAAACGACCGATTTGTCAGCGATTTGTCAGCGAGCTTAATAAATTGGTGGCAGTAAAGTGCGTGATAGGATATTGATAATGCCCGCTTCCTTGAGGGAACCCAAAAACCTTGGACTGATTTCGCTTGACAATAGGGTTGCCCGTCGATATATTATTTCTATCCACAGAGCACAACCGGTATTTGCCGGTGTGGATCAAGTTGAATATTTGTATTGGCTCTTGCCGGTTTTTGGAGCAAAGGCAGTCATGACATTGAGAAGACCTTTATTACTTATCTATTTATCCCAAATAATATTTTGTCGTGACCTTTGGGAAGTTCCTTTGGACGGATATGCGTTAAGCGGTTAGTCAATAATGAATCTCAATTATTGGTTGTGACAAATGAATTCAATTCAAGATGCACAAACTGCAGCCAAATTAGAGGTCAATTAATTAACCAAATCAAACAATTTGAAGGAGGAAACTATGAAATCTCTAATGACTCACATGGCCATGCTGGCTATTGTTATCCTGTTCAGCGGAATAACCGCATCGGGGCAATATATGGACCCGGCGCCGCAGGTAATCGCTTATCAAGGGCGTCTTACCAATGCGGCCGGGGATCCTGTGGCTGACGGCTCTCATTTGGTCAAATTTATAATCTGGAATGATCCCGTCGCCACGGCTCCAGCCAATGAGAAATGGAATAACGGATTTCAGACGATAACGACCACCGATGGGCTTTTCAGCTATAATCTGGGATCCCATGTAGCTTTATTACCTGATGTTTTCGTTGATTCGGCTCTCTGGTTGGGAATAACCGTCGGGACCGATCCCGAAATTAGCCCGAGAACAAAGTTGACCACGCAGGCTTTTAGCTTTCACTCTGTTTTTAGCAATAGTGCGGAATATGCCTCTGTGGCTTCCAATGCCAATAATCTGGAAGGCCAATCAGGATCATATTACCTTGATTGGTTTAATTTTACGGGCATTCCGGCCGGCTTTGCCGACGGCATAGATAATGAAGGTAGCGGAGATATCACTGCCGTCAACGCCGGCTCCGGCTTATCAGGCGGAGGGGCTACTGGCGATGTCACTTTATCAATTCCAACAGATGGCATTACGGCCAGCCACATAGCAGACAATACTATTGCCAATGCTGATATTAGTCCATCTGCGGCAATAGAACCTACCAAAATATCCGGTACCGCCGCCGCCTTATCTGCAACGCAAACATTCACCGGTAGCAGTAATAGATTTGACGGCGATGTCTATTTTTCGGATAGCACCATGCGTGTCAATTCCACCGGCATATTAATCGGCTCGGGCGTTTCCGTTCCGTCGTCAAGCTACTTAATTTACATGAATCGCAATTATAACAGAGTCGCAGAGAGCTATGGCATTAATGTAAATCTGCAAAATGCCGGAATCGGGAGCCTATATGGGATAAGTAGTTATGTTAAACATACAGCCGGATCTACGGGATATGCCTATGGCTTGTTTGGTCGCTCAGAAACTGATTGTACTTATAGATATGGCTTATATGGACATGCCGACGCCGTGAATGCCGATATTGCATCGGGTAGCTCTATTGGGGTTTATGGGATTGCGTACGATGGCGCAATAGCTTATGGCGTGTATGGGTATGCAAGCTCAGCCACGACCAATTATGCCGGATATTTTCACGGGAATGTCCATGTGTCGGGAACCCTCTCCAAAGGAGGCGGATCGTTTAGAATCGACCATCCCCTTGATCCGGAGAATAAATATCTCCAGCATAGTTTTATCGAATCGCCGGATATGATGAACGTCTATAATGGCAATATTGTCACTGACCATAATGGTTATGCAGAAGTCGAGCTTCCGGATTATTTTGAAGTCTTAAACAAAGATTTCAGGTACCAGCTAACCGTAATCGGCGAATTCGCTCAGGCGATAATCTCAAACAAAATCTCCGGCAATAGATTCAGTATCAGAACAGACAAGCCCAATATTGAAGTCTCATGGCAAGTGACCGGCATTCGTCAAGATAAGTGGGCTGAAGCCAATCGGGTACAGGTTGAGCTTGATAAAAAGCCGGAAGAAATCGGTAAATACGCTCACCCCGAGGTCTGGAATCAACCGGTCGAACGGGGAATTGATTATGAAAACAATAAACAATCGGCGCAAAGCGAAAGACCGATAGGCGATAACAAATAATCAGGCAGAGAGATAAATATGAGAAAAATATGCATATCGATAATTGGATTGGCATTATTATTCATTCTTATTTCCTTTTTGCCATCTAATGCCGATGAGAAAGCCGGTGAACAGATAAAATGGCAGGTTTTGTCCGGCGGCGGTACGAATGGCAGTTCAACAACCTACAAGTTGACTGGCACAATCGCCCAAACTGCGGCTGATAAAGGAACCTCGACTAATTACAAGTTATTTCATGGCTTCTGGCAAGATTTTGCGACCAGTTGTTGTGATAAGCCGGGGGATGCCAGTAATAATGGGACAGTCAATATTCAGGATATTACATTTCTTATCAATTACCTTTATAAAGGAGGTCCTCAGCCTCCATGCTTGGATGAAGGGGATGCCAATGGCAGTGGCATTACTAATATCCAGGACATTACTTATTTGATTAATTTCCTTTACAAGGGAGGTCCGGCGCCCAAATGTGTATGATGGCGTCAACCGTTAATAAAATGAAAGTGCGGGACAGTAGAGAGTCAACAAATTATGATCATTACGGTGAGATTCGCCTATGATAAAATAATATTGCTAAAGTCATATTAGTGTCGTGTCTCAGGAATATGTTGAATAATTGCGGGAGGTCGAAACCCTTGTGGTTTCGACACTTGGACACATGCAATGTGCGCCGAATATTCAAGATACTTGCGGGACAAAACATTAGGAGGGTGCCATGAGAACAGTATCGCCAAAGTATTCAATTATAATGGCCATAATCGTATGGTCACTATGCCTTGCTACGCTCTTTGCTCAAGACGATGGGCCGATATCAATGCCCGGCGAGGATATGAACGTAAATGAATTCAGCGATTATTCGGATTTACTTAATTTCGATCGAAGTTCCACCATTCTTGATTCGAGCGCGGAGTACAAAAGCAGTTGCCTGTGGAGCAATATTTCAGAGGTATTGGCGGATAGCAATATCGTCTATTGTGCGCTTGACAATGGATTGGTTGTTTATGACATTTCGGATCCTTCCAGTCCGATTGAGCTGTCCATATTGGATTTTATGCCGGACCACGGCGATAGCAGATGTTTGCTAAAATTGGGCGATTATCTCTATTATTTAAGCTATTATTCGGGCTTAAAAATAATCGACGTTTCGAATCCGGCAAATCCGTTAATCATCGGGGAATGGTATGACGGCGAAAAATATTATTTTTCGTTTGCTATAAAGAATAACCGGGCGTATTTATCCGATGGAGATTCCCTTCTGCATGTTCTTGACATTTCTGATCCCGCCAATCCGAACTCTATAACATCATTAAAACTCCCTTCTTATGCGCTATCTTTGGAAATCAGCGACAGCCTTATCTATGCCGCGGTATATTCCCGGATGCTTATAATCGATATAGCAAACCAGGATAATCCCAGCCTGCTCAACTCTTATGATTTGGGCAACCATAACATATATGATATCGCAGTTGCCGGCAATCTGGCCTATGCCTGCGTATATGGTCGGGGAATTCAAATATTGGATATATCGGATCCCTTAAACATCACGGCTTTCCCGCTATATCCTCTCTATTATCCTACTGGCATTATGGTCAAAGATTCTCTTGCATATATTGAATCCAATGATATTAAGATTTTAAATGTCTCTAATCCAAAT
The DNA here is from genome assembly GCA_020058225.1 of Candidatus Zixiibacteriota bacterium. GTDB lineage: Bacteria > Zixibacteria > MSB-5A5 > GN15 > PGXB01 > JAGVEJ01. The sequence goes on from JAGVEJ010000175.1 coordinate 12,256, forward strand.
GCGTCCATAGCGCTGGATAGCCTGAATGACCCTAATTTAGCGATTTCGGGCATATCGATATATGAAGACAAATTGTATTTCGCAGGCGGTTACTTCGGCTTCGGCGCTCTTGATATATCTAACCCATCGTCGATTGAAATCATAGGCGGCGATCCGCGATCCGGAAGCGTCCGCATTGAATATATCTCCGACAGTATCGCTTATCTGGGATGCTGGAATTATGGCCTTAGAACCGTAAATATCAGCAATCCCGATGCGCCGATTGTTCTTGGCGGGTATTATGATCTTAATCTTGATTTATATTCCATGATAGTTAGAGACAGCATTGCCTATACCTGCGGCCGAAAGGGATTGATACTATTCGATGTTTCCGACCCCATTAGTCCAACATATATCTCCCGATGGGGGGATTCAACAATTGAGTACTACTACGAATATCAGTCAATGGCGCTTCTTGATGATTACCTGTATGTTTGCTATTCGAATGAGTTGGTCATTTTTGATATTTCGGATCCATATAAAATAGATTCATTGGGCGTTTTTCCTTCTCCCACCAGCTACTTATATCCGGATGACATTGTAATACAGGATACTCTCGCCTATGTCGGTTCTAGCGGACGTCTTTATATTTATAATATTTCGAATCCAGTCAATCCTCTCTTAATCGATTATTTGTCGGTTTCTGGAACGCTGAAAAGACTTTTAATAAAAGACAATATTGTTTATGGGAGCGACTATACTCAATCAATTTACGTTATTGACGTAAGCGATCCCACTAATCCGATTCTCATTATAGAGTATAAAAAACTATCCGGCGCGATACGTCAGCTTCAGCTTATAGATTCAATCTTGTATGTCGGGACTTCATTGGGAACGCAAAAGGTGAATGTCTCTAATCCGGCTCAGCCATGGAAGGGAAGTCTGATAACGCCTCCGCGCAACGCCCATGATATTGTTTTGTCCGAGGGTCTGTTATACGTAGCGGGTTATTCGTCATTTACCACATTCAGTCTGACAGATTGGGTTGGTTCCCCCGATTTAATTGTGGATTCGCTTAATGTCATTTCATTTAAGCCCGATTCCATCGAGTTTTATTATCGAATAAAAAATATCGGGCTCTATCCAGTCGATCTTGAAGGTCCCGATTCGTCAAATATTGATAATCTAAAATTCCGGGCATATCTTTCCTTCGATTCAACTCCGGGAAACGCTGGCGACATATTGATTGGGGACTTTAATATTTCCGATTCGCCGGCAGGGCAATTACTACCCGATGAAACGAAATATGGAATAATAAAGACGGCGGCAACGATTGATATGTCATTCCAGCGCCTTTTGGCCACGCAGGTTGACCCGGATAATATTATCTCGGAATCTAATGAGAATAATAACATATCGGCAACTCTGATTGGTTTTATATGCTATGATCTTCCCAAGCCGCTCTTGGTAGCTGCGGATTGCGGCGAGATCCATTATTATAATTATGGCTTAAGCTATTCATACATATATTACTTTAACGTATTGAATTGGGCGGAATATCCGGTTGAACTATTTGAAGTTGCTCCCGATCTTCCCCCGTGCGGATCCAACCCTAATGCGTCAAGGACCTGGGTAACTGTCTATCGCAAAGACGGCTCGTACATATATGGATTTTGCGGGTTTAATTCACCGGATGATCTGAATAATGTATGGTTCGGCTGGACGCCCGGCGCGACGATAGATTCGGTTAATCTTCTAATAGATGATCGACGGTGCGGCTCAATAAGATCGGACAACATAGATATCAGTCAGGTCGGTTTCCCCCCAATTGTGCTGATGCGAAGCAATTTATATAATATCGACACCGTGCTGTATGAAGATAAACCGGTTGGAGTATATTGCCAGGTGATAGGCGCCGATACCGTATACGTTAATTGGGGATGGCATGCCAATGATACATTATATGCCCGACCGGGTAATTCCAATCAGCGCTATTTTGTGCAATTAGTCGCTTACAATGATTGTGGCTCTGAACAGCGTCATTTTTACTTCACGGCCGAGATTCGCTTTGTTCGTCCCACCAATCAATGGATTAACGTCTATTGCGGTTCTCCAATGTTGAATGGTTATCTATTAAATCCGGGCGATACTATCGAGGCTTATGATCCGGATGGGGTGTTGTGCGGGCGCGGATTTGTCAAGGCCGATCATTCATTTGGTTTCATACCAATCTATGCCGATGACATTTACTCAACTGACATTGATGAAGGCGCTGAAGCGGGCGATACGATTCTTTTTAAATTGAATGGGACGGCAGTAACGACAAAACCGGTAATATGGACGGCGAATGGCAATTCCCACGAAATCTGCGATTTCTGTGTGGAACAATGTATGACTATTCAACTTGATTCCGGCTGGAATCTGATTTCGTGGAACTTGGACTATAATGATGAAATCGAGAATTTCATAAATACTAACGGAGCCTGCATACAGACGATATTAGGCTTTGATAGAGGAGGACTAACTTATGACCCGCTCCTGCCGCAGTTTTCCACAATTGATTCTCTTGATTATCATTTTGGGTATTGGTTCCGGATGAGCTGTTCAACATCCATTGAGATATGCGGATGTCCAATGAACAAAAATGAAGGTATTGCTATATACAAAGGTTGGAATTTGATAGGATTATGGTCGGATTGGCCTTTACCGGTGGACTGGGCAATACCTTCTATATATAACTGCGTCGATGCGATATTAGGCTACGATCATGGTGGTCAAGCATGGTATTACGACACCCCGTTGTTTAACACTCTGGAAGAAATGAATCCGGGATTTGGTTATTGGCTAAGGTCCTTTTGTGATACGACCTTGGCTTATCCGGGATTTACGCCTTACGACAATAAAAATATGATACCTAAGCTGAGCGGCAAGCAAACTATGGAGGCTTCGCAATATTGGATGTCGGTC
>JAGVEJ010000066.1 GCA_020058225.1 Candidatus Zixiibacteriota bacterium
GGGCTCTTATTTTATGGAGAGGGGAGGATTCGAACCTCCGAAGGCTTCGCCGACAGATTTACAGTCTGTTCCCTTTGGCCGCTCGGGAACCTCTCCATTTATAAGAATTTATCGGCCATTTAGTCCTGAGCTCAAGTCCATTCGTTTCAAAAGCCGGCGAAGGGACTCGAACCCCCGACTGGCTGATTACAAATCAGCTACTCTACCAACTGAGTTACGCCGGCGCAACATATTGGCAACAAATGTATCAATTTCTCTCTTTATGTCAAGCAAATTTGCGGATATAATCGAAACCACCACATTTATCCCTATAACTTTCTTTTCCATTTTGTTCCAGATGCGGTATCTTCGAGAATTATTCCCATATCCAGCAGTTTTCTTCTAATGCCGTCAGCGGCCGCAAAATCACGCCTTTTCTTCGCCTCAGTACGCTCTTTAATCAGATTCTCTATATCGGCATCAATTTCGGCTTTCTTTTTGATTAGAAATCCAAGTACACTATCCACCCTTTCCATCGCATTCAGAGCGCTATCCCGTTCCTCCCTTGAAAGCAGACCCTCTGCCTTGAGCCGATTTATATCTCTTATGAAATCAAAAACCTCTCCCAACGCCGGCGAAATATTCAAATCATCATCAAGGGCATCCTCAAAACCCTTCAGCATCCTTTCTATAATTGATTTCCCTTCACCCGAAGTCTGTCCGCCGGAATAATCCTTAAGATTGGCATAGAAATCATTATATCTCTCCAAGCCATTCCTTGCAGAAACCAAACCATCAAATGTAAAATTCAATTGCTGGCGATAATTGGTCGCCATTAGGATATATCTTACAGCTACTGCCGCATACCCCTTATCAAGAATATCCCGAAGGGTATAATAATTATTATATCGTTTTGACATTTTAATGCCGTCAACCAAGAGATGCTCGCTATGAAGCCAGAAATTTACAAATTTTTTGCCATTGGCCCCCTCTGATTGGGCAATCTCATTTTCATGGTGCGGAAACATGTTGTCCACGCCTCCGGTGTGAATATCAAAGGTCTCCCCCAGATATTTCATCGACATGGCCGAGCATTCAATATGCCATCCCGGTCTCCCCTTGCCAATCTCCGTCTCCCAATAAATGTCGCCATCATTCTCATCCCATGCTTTCCAGAGGGCAAAATCCGAAACCGATTCCTTTTCATATTCATCAGCGGCAATTCGTACTCCGGCTTTTAATCCGGCAATATCAAGATGGGCAAGCTTACCATACTCCGGAAACTTGGCGATGGAATAATAATAATTGCCGTCAATAACATAGGCATAGGCCTTTTCATGCAATTGTTTAATCATGGCCACCATTTCTGGTATATGAGCGGTTGCCTCAGGATAATATTCTGCTCTTTCTATACCCAATTTATCAATATCCTCAAAAAAAGCTCTTTTATAAAAAGCGGTAAATTCGCCAAGAGGAATCTTTTTAGCCATTGCACTCTTGATGGTCTTGTCATCAATATCTGTGAGGTTCATGACCTGAGTCACCTTATACCCTTTGAACTTCAGGTAGCGTCGCAACAAATCCTCAAATAGGAATGTTCGGAAATTACCAATATGAGCGAAATCATACACGGTGGGACCGCAAGTGTACATCCGCACATGATTATCTTCAAGAGGCTTAAATTCCTCTTTGGTTCGAGTCAGAGTATTGAAAAATTTTGGTAACATCACAACCAAACCGCCATTTTAATCAATTCCTGTAAAAAAACTTTTGTATAATCCAATTTATACTCCTTTACACTTCATTTTAAGAAGAATCAAAATATATCAGAGAACTTGCGCTGAGTCAACTCTCAATATATCCAAATATCTCGGAGAGATTTTTTATTATTGGGATTCCTTGATTAACGGATTTGGGATAATCCCGACCCTCGCGATATTTTAATATTGCTTTAAGCCCAAATTGTCGCGGACCCCAAAAATCCTCAATATATCTATCGCCAATAAATAGAAGCGATTCCTTATCTAATTTCATAAGAGAAACTGCCCGATCATAAATTAATGGGTGCGGCTTTCGATAACCGAATGAGGAGGAAAATATGGTGAAATCAAAATATTCTTTGATGCCAAAACGCTCAAGTTCATCCTGATGATACTTCTCCGGGAAAATTGTATTTGACAGCAAACCGATTTTCTTGCCCGATGATTTCAATGCTTCCAACACGGATATTGTATCATTAAAAATCGTTAATTGCTCCGCCACCGGCTGATAATAGGCATGAAAAAATTCCCCTGTCAATTTGTAACCATCTTCCAATCCGGATAATAAAAGCAATTGATAAATGGCATCAGTGATTGTCCATTCACGCAAAGTCGAGACGGCATAGGTTCTGAAGTCATTTCTAATGGCAATATAATTATTTCGAAATCCTTCAAAGTCAGAGGGCTTTCCAATATTTTCCATTAAAAATGAATATCCTGATTCAAGGCACTTTAGGTTTAGCACCTCCCATGGAATGTTTTCATACTCAATTAGGGTCGACCCAAGATCGAATATTATGCCATCGATTTGATATTTCATAAATTATTTCTCAAGCGCTGATTGACAGATTCTTTCGACCAATTGTGCAAAGCTTATTCCCGCGGCCTTGGCGGCCATAGGTGCTAATGAGAGCTCGGTCATTCCCGGCAGAGTGTTTACCTCAAGAAAATATGGGTTGCCATTTGTATTCAAAATAAAATCAACTCTCGCCAAACCGGCACAGCCAATTGCCTTATATGTCTTTCCAGCCAATTCCTGAATAATGATTGCTATATTCTCCGGTATCTCGGCCGGGCAGACATAGCGTGATTTCCCCTTAGTATATTTACATTGGTAATCATATAGTTCATTGGTCGGTATTATTTCCACAAGGGGAAGCGGTTCCCCATTCAGAACAGCCGCAGTAATTTCCCGTCCTTTGATATATTCCTCAATCAATATCTCTTTCGATACTTCTCCAGCCTTTTTTAAGGCTTCATGCAATCCCTCACTCTGTTTTACCAATGTCAACCCAATGGTTGAGCCTGAATTATTGGGTTTGACGATTATGGGAAATTCAAAATTGTTCATTATCTTTTCAATAATGTCCTTCAGATTATTAACTGCCGTCAACCGGAATAATAACCACTTTGGAGTGGGTACACCCTCCGTATTAACCACTTTCTTCGCAAAGGCCTTATTCATTGCTACTGCCGATGCCAGAACGCCGGAACCGGTATGTTTTTTTCCGGCAAGATTCAACAACGCTTGAATGGTACCATCCTCTCCCGCTCCGCCATGCAAACCAAGAAATACTATATCTATATTGTTGAACTTCTCCGAATTGATTGATTCTGCCAATGCGGTGCATCCTGATTGTCTAAGTCCAATGATTATATGGGCATTGTCATCTTTCTTAAGCAGGAAATGCCCCTCATCATCAAGAAGAGAGCGCCCGTCTGCGGAATCAATAGCGCTCACGTGATATCCCAAGCCAATTAGGGCTTCAGTTATCGCCCTTGATGAGGCCAACGAGACTTCTCGCTCTTCCGATAACCCTCCTGCCAAAACCAAGACTTCTGGTTTATCCTTCATTTTGTTTTGCTTTCAAAAGTTTGAAGTAGATTATTCCAAAACCAACCATTATCACAATCGGCCAGGCAACTTTTTCATATAAATGAAAATGATGAACAATAGTTTCAAATCTGGTGACAAAGATATAACTGCCAAACAGTAGCAATCCATTAAATACCCAGAAAGATATTGAGGTCAATAAATACATCTTAATCGGATTATATCTACTCATTCCAGATACCAAAGTAATGGCCGACCGCCCCCCCACAATAAACCTATTAAAAATAAGCAGCGGCGCTCCTCTTCTTTGAAACCATTTTTCGAGACGCATTATATCATTGGCCGAGAAATACCTATAATTCTTTTTAATGAAAAAACTTCTGCCGTAAGTATAGCCCAAATAATAAACAAGCATCACAGAGGCAATCCCCCCCAGATAAACCACCCAAAAAACCAAATAAATATTTAATCTTCCGGCCGCGGCTAACGCTCCTCCGGCTATAGTGAAAAAATCTCCCGGAAATGGCGGAAAAATATTTTCGATAAATAAGGCCACAAAAAGAGCAAGATATATCCAGACCGGCCCATAAATAAATAGCTCATCCAAAAAGCTATTGATCAGATGAAATGAATGTTCCATTATTCAAATATATTAGAGAAGTTGCCAAGGCCGCTATCCCCTCTTCTCTCCCAATAAATCCCATACGTTCATTTGTCGTTGCCTTAATTGAAATATTTCCTTCCGGAATTGCCAATATCCGGGCGATCTTAGTCTTCATTGCCGGAACGTGAGGATTCATTTGGGGTTGTTCTGCAATTATTGTTGAATCCACATTCCCCACCAGATAACCCTTATCGCTTATAATTTTATAGACCTCGGCCAATATTTTTGTGGAAGGCATATCCTTAAACTTCTTATCGGCATTGGAAAAATGCATGCCAATATCGCCTAATCCGGCCGCCCCAAGAAGTGAATCAGCGATGGCATGCAACAAAACATCAGCATCGCTATGCCCCAGAAGCCCCTTATTAAATGGGATGATCACCCCTCCAATTACCAGTGGCCGCCCGCCAACCAACTGGTGAACATCATATCCTATTCCCACCCTAAACTCAGATTTCATTTCGCATACTCATAACATGCTTTGCCAATATAAGGTCTTCTTCCGTCGTAATCTTAAGATTTATTTTTTCTGGAATAACAGTCCTTACTTTAAAACCGAGTTGTTCGATAAGAAGGGCATCATCGGTGACATTGGCAATATTAAATGCCGATTTATGCGCCGACATTATCAGGTCATATTGAAACACCTGAGGCGTTTCGGCGGAAAATAATTTGGTCCTGTCAAGTGTGGAAATAATAAAATCCCCCTCAACCCTCTTAACCGTATCCGAAATCGGACGGGCAAGAATAGCCGCCCTTTCCTTCTGGGCCATCTCTATCACCCTATTAATATCTCCTGATGATACAAGTGGACGCGCCCCATCATGGATGGCGACAAATTTGGTTGAAATGGGAAGGGCATTCAATCCACTTCTGACCGATTCTGCCCTTGTCTCTCCCCCAATCACTACCTTACCGATTTTACGAAATGAGTATGGATTGACCACTTTTTCATTTGTGTATAATAGATAATCTTCCGGAACAACAATGACAATTTCATCTACCCTTTTGGCCTCTTCAAATTGCTGTATTGTCCATGAAAGAAGGGGTCTGTCCCATAAGCTTCGAAATTGTTTGGGGATCTCCCCCCCAAAGCGAATTCCCCGGCCACCGGCGACTATAAGGGCAATAGTTTTCATCTGAGATGAATATATCTTTTCCCTTTATTGTTGGAAATAGATTTTTGATGATTTGTGGATTATAGAATCAACATGCAATCGCCATAGCTATAAAACCTATATTTTTCTTCTACGGCTATTTTATAGGCATTTAATATCTGCTCTCTGCCTGCAAATGCTGATATCAATATGACCAGCGATGATTTTGGAAGATGGAAATTGGTTATTATATGATCAACAATCCGAAAATTATGCCCGGGCCTTATATAAAGATCAACATTTCCCGAAAATGGCTTTATTTCGCCGCCCGTTGTTTTGGCGGATTCAAGGGTTCTCACCGAGGTCGTGCCTACCGCAAATATTTTGCCGCCAGATTCCTTGACTTTATTAATGGCTCTTGCGGCTGAAGCCGAGATTTCCGCATATTCCGGGTCAATCGAATGGTCTTCAATATCATTCGCTCTAATGCTCTTAAATGTTCCATACCCGACATGAAGCGTAATGGGGATTATTTTTACCCCTTTGGCCTTAATTTTTTCCAAAATCCCATCAGTGAAATGAAATCCCGCCGTCGGAGCCGCCACCGCCTTTGCTTTTTTCGCATCCGCATATATGGTCTGGTATCTGGTCTCATCACTCTTCTCATCGGGGCGGTGGATATAAATCGGAAGCGGCACATGCCCAAATTTCGCAATAATCCGCTTGGCTTCCATGCGAGTCCCAAAACCGGCCAAAGTTACGCCTTCCTCCCCTTTTTTAATGATCTCCAAAATGGAATTGTCATCAAAATATAGCAGCTCACCCTCTTTTACTCGACGGGTCGGATGCGTCAAAACCTTGAAACAATATTTTCCTTGATAATCTACTTGCTCCAATAGAAATAACTCGACTTTTCCACCGCTGGCGCGTCGGGCAAACAGCCGTGCCTTAAAGACTTTGGTATTATTGATAACAAGACCATCCCCCTTGTTCAAGTAATCAATGATTGATGGAAATTTCTTATGCAATATTTCGCCCGTTGTGCGATTGAAAACCATCATATGGGCATAATCCCGCCTTTTCGGCGGATAATACGCAATAAGCTCTTCTGGAAGGTGATAATCAAATAGCGATATTTCCATCAGCATTTTTCTTAACAAAAGGTTGCCCCATAAAATAAAAAATCCCCCGATATGTCAAGGCGAATATTCTTATGCGCTCACGGATGAAATATATCCGGTTAATTTGATTGGTTTGGGAGGATGCCGAATGTACTGAAAAAATACGCCGCCCGATGCCTTTTAGGAGGCGGCTATCCTCATGAAGGTTTCAGCCTTCATATATTCTTCAAAAAGTGCAGTTTTATATTCTTCGATGTCAGTCGGTTGAACTCCAAAAAATTCCGCAGTCGGAGGATTAATTTCCGGTCGCTTCCTCTCTACCGAGCCCACCGGAAGGCCGACAAGCGCAATATGGTCAGCGAAACTAATTAAATAGGCGAAATCATCGCTCATATTAGTCACTTGTGGTTGGTGATGATATCCTATTGAATCGGCTAATCGGGAGGGTAATTTCCAATTGACGGCAAGTTGCCTTCCCAGTCCGGCATGGTCATAATTAAGAATCGCTTGTTCGGCATTCATATCAGTTAGCTCTGTTTGGGCTTTCAGATATTCCATAATCAGCTGATGTTCTTTGCCCATAAAGCAACATATAACCATTTTCCCGATATCATGCACCAATCCGGCAGAGAAGGCCGGGTCCGGATTAAAAACTCTTCCTGATTTGAATTTCTTGGCAATTAATCGAGCGGCAAAGGCCGTTGCCAATGAATGTCTCCAAAATCCTTCATGATACTCTCGATTGGAATCGCTTGCCTTAAACATATTTAGTACTGAAGCCGAAAGCACCAGGTTCTTGACTGCCTCCAAACCGATAATCATGACGGCATGCTTAATGGAATCGATTTCTCGGGACAATCCGTAAAAGGCAGAATTGGTGAGTTTGAGCACCTTCACCGACATAGCTGGGTCTTCAGATAGAATAGATGCTATATCTGTAACCGAAGTATCCGGATTATTTATTACTTTTTGTATTTGTGCGAATACAATTGGCGGTGTTGGCAGATTTCTTATGCTTGCTATAACTTGTTTAATTTTGGTTTCCGAAGATGCCGAGATCGCTGTAGGCATAATAAATCCTTTTATCGATGTCTATTTGTTTATACTATCTGTGGGTTTAGTAAAGTTATACCGGGAATTTATTCCATTAAGGATTATATTTTTACTTTTCTTCACGGTTTTCCCCAATGTCATCGCCATCATTTTGAACTTTTTTCTCCGTGGAGCCATATATTTCCATGCTACCGAAGAGCTTGTCGGCTATCAAATTTTTGATGTCCTTCTTATTGTAATATCCATTTTCAATTCTTCGACTAACCGCCATCAATTTCTCTCTTCTCAGCGCTTCTTCATATCGAACAGTGTGCTTTTTTTGAGCAGTAACAGGATGCAGTCTCTCAGTCTCACTTGATATACCCAAACAGTCCGATTCCTTATTACTCCGTTCGATTTTTCTCCGGTCGCTGTCCTGACCGGAGCGGCAATTCTGCTGAAATTTACTATTTCTATCCAATGGTCCCATTTCCACGACCTCTCACCTTTCTAATCCTATTATCGGCGAGGATATAAATACTATTGAGCGAATTACCTTCTAATTCTTACCATTGATAAATAATGGTACAGGCTCAGCCTCTCGTATGTACCGCAATATCTTATGACTGTTCTGGAGTTCCTTTAGCTCGGACTTAAGACGTTCATGTCGCCCTTTTAAGTATTCTTCATTCTCCCGAACGAGGTCAATGTTCTTTTTCACAAGAGTAATAATGCTGTTGGCCAGCTTTCTTACTTCCGGAGCAGATGCCGCAATATTAAATAGTTTGGGGTTTTTTGCCTTTAATTCCGCAATTTTATTCTCTGATTGCTGAATTCTTTGATGGCATCTTTCCATTTCCGTAAATAATTCCAACAGCTTTTCGTCCTTTTCAAACTTAACCATATCTTTTTGCTTGTCAATCAATATATAAAGCGATTGATAGAAAGAGTACTCCTCCTTCAGTGCGAAAATCAACTCTCGTTCTAGTTGAGATATTTGATTATATTCCATTATTTATCACCTTTCAAACCGAGATTGACATGCTTTTTGTTTGGGCATTACCACTGTTAGTTCCATTTGGGGAAATCGGCTTACCCTTCATATTTTTTGCCAACTGCATCCAGCCGTCCCGCACATTGCTTAATATGGCAATGGAATCTTCAATGCTCGCAATATCTTTAGTTGCCTGGATAAAATTTATCCGCTCCACAATAAAAGCATAAAGCTTTGATAGATTCTTTGCAATATCACCACCCTTTTCATTATCAAGTGAGGTAAATAAATGCACTATAAACTTTTTGGCTTTTTCAGAAGCCTCATAACCCTTTTGAAAATCCTCCTTCCGATAGAAATCCAAGGCGCTATTAAGGTTCTGGATTGCACCATCATATACCTTGATAATTAACTCAGGGACAGACTTCCCCAGAGTATCCATGTCCTGATATTTTTGTATTTTTTGGTTCATGATTTACTCTAGTTCCCCCAATTCTTTTGTATGCTTGCAAGTTGTGTTGTCAGATAAGAACCCATCGTCTGATATTCTGACATCGCTGTTTCCATGGCCGAAAACTGCTTGTGCAATTCTTCCTTGCGAAGCGTAAGCCGCTCCTCATACTCGGCAATTTGGTCATTGATATTCTCAATCTGATTATTAATGGCCGACACCCTTCGGGCAATTGAGCCGTCAGTGCTTTTCGTAATTTTATCAAGCGCCTTATCCACCTCGGATGCCATCCCTTTAGCTACGGTAATAGCGCCCTCGGCGCCCGAAACAAGATCTGCACCGGTTAATGTTATTTTTAGCTTTAATCCTTCTGTGGTTTCGTTTCCATTATTGCCGGTGAGAATCTGACCGGAACCGGTGGCCGCCTCGCCATTTATCGTTCCCGCCACATCTATTCCAGTTTTTGAAATCCCGCTCGTCATACCCAATATACTATATGCAGTGTTGGCGATTGATGTTACCATCTCCACTTTTGATTGAGAACCATAAGAACCGCTTGTAATCTTGAAATACCCTGTGCTCCCGATATCAACCCACTCGACAGATATTCCCATCTCCCCAAGCTTGGAATCAGCATTGATCCTTGTTTGAATTTCACTGGCCAATTCCGCTCCGGATGCATAAGTTTTCGCTGACAGAGCCAGCTCATTCGAGACGATACCGTCGATTTTTAATTTCAATTTGTTATTAGCGCTGTCTATAGTAAGAGGAGTCGAATCTGGGTCATTGATTGTCCCCCCCTGTAAATATCCTTTTGTGGCGGCATGTGTTATTTCAACTTCATAATCTTCACCGGCCTGAGTCTCCGAACTGGCTGATAGAAATTGAATATACGGCGAACTTGATTCGCCCGAATTAGTAAATAATTTGATGACATTCTCGTAATTATTGATAATGCTATCTATCAACTTGCCGGAATTGGTAATGGAAAGTCTCCCATAAGCATCGGAACGAATCCCGATTGAGGTAAGCATATTAATATTACTACTTAGCCCCGACACTTTGGATGTCGTCGCTGAACGCAATGTGTTTTGCATTACTTGAAGTGAATAATCAGAGAACAGAACGCCGCTTTCCCCTGTTTCGCTATTATATGTATTCTGTTCATCAATGTAATCCATTATATCATTATAACGATCAATATAATCCTTAATCATCTGCTCCACACCGCTACTATCAATTGCGGTATTGATGGTCACCGATGAATCCGCGTCGCTAACCTTTTTGATATCGAGGGTTATTCCGGAAATAA
>JAGVEJ010000008.1 GCA_020058225.1 Candidatus Zixiibacteriota bacterium
GGGAAGAGCCTCTGTAATTTGAATTCCTCTGTTACCAGCATGACTGACACGACAATGGTCAAGCATTACACTTGTATTCAAGCCAGCAATCTTAATCCCACCCCAGCGTGGAATCGTTATGGATGCCCAATCAAAGACAATGGAATCAGTTTCTGTTCCTATCGCGGACAAACTACCTGAGCCAGAAATAGCAAACTCATAATTGCCATGAAAAAGAACTATTACCCCAGGATCAATAATAAGATTTTGTATAGCTATATTTCCAGTTACATGATAGGGAGAACTATCAATAGTCCAATGGTCGCTAATATTGCCGGTCTTGCCTAAAGAAAGCGCAATATCGTCTATATACCAACCGGCATGGGAAGAATCATCATTGGAGCCAAACCAAAATGCTATTCGGGCAGATTGGCCTCCATATGCCGATATATCTATCCATTCATAACACCAATCGTTACTCTCACCTGAATAGACATAAGCGGTTAGATTTTGCCAACCTCCGCCATTAATGGAGACTTGAACCCTGCCCCAAGCGTCGTCAGTTGAAAACCAATGCCAAAATCCCAGAAATGGTTTTTCACTTGTGGACGGAATATCAAAAGTCGGACTAATTATTCGAGCATTCGCGAAAGACGGGTAATTGCCGTCAATAACGGTTCCTGCACATTGCAATCCAGAATAAGCATCGAATGGCCCCGATTCCGGGCACCCAACTTCCCACACGCCATTTTCAATCGTCCATTCACCTGCTCCTTCTTCCCAATCCTGAAAGTTGAAAGATTGCGCCCCAATAGCGACTGGCATAAATATTGCCACGGCAAGACACAAAATAAATGCAATCATAAACCCTTTTTTGCCACTCGATGCCATACTCTTTCCTCCAAAAATATTTCCGTTAATTATTTTCTGTTTTGTCGTTTCCCCGGACGACTTTCTCCGGCGTACTCCCATAAAGGATAACAAATTATCCATTTTTGTCAAGGATTCGTACCGCCTTTTTTTCACAATACTCATTTCAGACCTCCGCATATTTGTTTAATAGTTCATTATAATCTACTGGCGATAAGAAGAAAGAAACGTTACCAACTATTTTTTGGCAAAACCCCATTTTTCTATTTGGAGAGGATAAATTCATCATAATTTCCCAGACAATTATCGAAAATTAAATTTGACAATTTTTATCATAATATTATTCCGACAGAAAGATGATTCTTTCTGTCGGTTTTTCCCCCTCTTTTGGGCCCCTTGGCGGCGGACGCCTCAAACTATATCGCCTATATTCAATGAATTGGCGGATATCTTATCAAAATGTTTGCGAATTTGTGCAAAAATGAATAAATTTCTCCATGCCCTTTAATGATGCCGAGCTTATCGACGGTTTCTTGGCCGGAAAACGGTCATCAATGGATCAAATCATGCAGATTATTGATTCCGTAATCTCTCACTGGAGTTCTCGCTTGGGGTATCAGGTTGAGGATGTCAAATCGGATGTGATTTACAAGCTATACAATTCCTTAAATCGCGATGAATTTCACTTCGAAAGTAGTTTAAAAACATACATAAGCGGAATTGTGTGTCATACATCAATTGATATAGTCAGATTCAACAAGCGATTTACCAATGCCGAACTTGAGGAACTGGAATTGCCTTTTGAAAAACCCAATGCCGAGCAATTACTTGATAAAAAGCAGACAATAACGGTGGCCTTTCGTGTTTTCAGGTTATTGCCCAAACAGTGCCGACAGCTTTGGCGGATGCACCTCAAAAATGGCCTAAAATGCCTTGAAATGGGCAAAATTCTGGGAAAAAGCGAAGGAAATATAAGAAGACAGTTGTGGGCTTGTCGCGAAATGGCCAAAAAATTAAGAGAAAAAATATTAAAAAAAGACAAACTTTTGTGACTCATCATCGCCAATATTGTGAAAACCAGAATGATGAGGATATAAAATGACCGAAATGGATCAAGGCGACCAAATCCAGAGATACTTGACAGGCCAAATGGCTCCCGAAGAGCGACTTCGCTTTGAAGACGAGCTGAAGTCAAATAAAGACCTGAAGAGCGAAGTGGAAGAATTGAGCAATTTATTTCTGGGGATTCTTATTGACGATAAAATATCAGCCAATCATTTAAATCCTGAGCAAATTTTCCAATATGCGGAAGAGGTCAATAAGATAGAAAAGTCACTTCGTGGGGAGATTGAGGATCATCTGGCAAAATGCCCCGACTGCCGCGAGGAAGTGGAGCTTTGTCAGGAAACACTCAGGGCCAGTCAAGCGGAAGCATTTGGGATCAAAGAATCCTTATTAAAGAGAATCTATAATTATCTTTTCGGGTTACAGCTAATTTTGCGACCGGCCTATGCGGTGGCAATTTTAATATTACTGGCAATCCCAAGTTATTTTGCAGTCAACCGATATATTACTTCTCCTGCTGGAATTGCCGAATTCAGAATCGCTGATTCCGGAGTTAGGGGCATCAAGGAAGAAAATATTATAAAGCTGGATAATAAGAATAATGTTGTAAAGCTCGTATTTAGAGTGCCTGTCATTTCCGATAGACTATATTCATTCGAACTATATGATTCATCAAATAATCTCAAGCTATCATCGCCCTTTAATAAAGCAGAAGATTTATTTGCTTTTGAGATTCCCGCTTCATATCTTAAACCCGGTAGATATAATCTGATTGTCAGAGAATATGGGCCGGATTTAGGACAGCAGGAGCAGTTCCAGTTTCCAATAAATATCGTGCAATCAGAGTAAATATCTTTCCATAGTTGCATTGTAATCTGGTTGGATTGTATGAGAATATTCTTCTGTCTCTTTCCATTTATTTTTCTGCTTTTATTTCAATGTTCGGGCAAAGTAGTGGACAAACTTAAAGCTGACTTTGATAATATCCTAAATAGCCATAATAGTTCCGGGCTTGGAGTCCTATTGGAAAGCAGGCATGAAGGCACGCGGCGGTTGATGGAAAAAACGATTAGCCAATATTTAAATGCACGAGCACAAAATGATTCGTTATGGCTTCAACAGAGTTATGACGATTTGAAATGGGCTGTTGCGGAATATCAAGCCAAAACCAACATCGGTGATTTCTCTATTAAATTCCGGCAATATGAATTGTGGGATACCTTGCAGTGCAGACAAAAAACCAAATTGGATAGCGCCTATGGACAATTAATAGACAATAAAGACAAATTAACCGATAGCGCCTACATATCAGATCTATATGGGCTTCAGCAAATATATAAAATTCTCGGCGATTCGTTCAATATAGCCTCAATTGAATTACGGATCGGTGAATATTATACGGGACTTGAATCAATTGACTCGGCCGAATTTCATTTTTCGGAATGCGCTAAAATATGTCGCGATCTGGAATACCACCCCCTTCTTGGCGATTGCATGTTGCATCAGGCAAGACTATGTCAAGTCATTGAAGCCGATTATGATTGCTCATTTAAATCATATCTGGCGGCGATTGAAGCCTTTTGTAAGGTGGGCATGACAGGTCGCGTCGCCGGCGCGGAAATTGGTCTGGGATTCTGCTGTCAACAATTATATCAGACAGAAAGCTCCATTCGATATTTTAATTCGGCCCTTGATAAATATTCGCAATTAAATGACCTTAAAAATATTGCTCTTTGCAAGTATTACTTGGCTGAGGCTTATTTCGATAAGTCGATCTTGGACCGGAATCAATATTTTCTTGACTCAGCTTTAGCTTTTGCCGAAGAATCTCTTCGGCTCCGTCTCAAAGCAACCGCCAAAAATGCGGATAGATCATCCGATGTTGGGTACTCAGAAAGTTGCCTTGGATTTATTTTGCAAAATAAAGGACTTTATTCTCAGACCAGAGAAAGATACTCTAACGCAGAAGAAATATTTCGCAACGCCGGTGACAGCTTGGGGCTCCAAAAAAATTTAATAAGACTCGGTTCTCTTCATCTGGAGAGAGAATATTATGACAGTGCATATGCAATTTTTAGAAATGTGCTTAATGCAACCAAAAGACACGAAGAGACGGTTTCCTCAATATATGGAATATCGCTCTGCCTTTATCATCTGGATCGGAAATTTGAAGCAGTCGAATATCTGAAAAGAAGCATATCATTAATCGAAAGCTCACGCAAAAAACTCCCCGTCCCGGAACTTAAAACCGGCCTGCTTTCCGATAAGCTGGGACTATATAATTTACTCACCAATATAATGCTGGAAGATTATTCAAGGACGGAGAATTCAAACATATTGGATTCGGCCTTCCTTTATCTTGAAAAAAGCAAAGCCGCCGCATTGACGGAAATGCTGGTTTCATCTGAAAGCCCTGAATTGAAAAATAAAATTGAACAAATCGCCGAAAAGATATCGCAATTACAGAAATCGCTCATAATTGGAACATCCAATAGTGAATCAGTAATATCATCTCTGACAGCTCTGAATGATTCCCTAAATATTGCCAGATTAAATGCTACCGATGCGGACGTTGAATTACCCCATAGCCCCGTGCGCAATATCAACAGTATAGATAATGTGCAGAAATCCCTTATGGGCGAATGCGATTTATTGCTTGATTATATGATTTCGGAACTTGGTTCATATATGATAATAATAGGCCGCGATTTTAGGGTGGCTCATAAAATCTATTTGCCCTATGATTCTTTGAATAGCGCGCTTAACGCTTATTACGACATTATAAGCCAGCCGCCTCTTGATAATAAAAATGAAGAACTCACCCGCATTGGGAAATATCTATATAAATACCTTATTCCTAATGAGATATTAGAAAAGAAAAATCTCCGTAATCTGATAATCGTTCCATCCGGATTCCTATGTCAACTACCGATGGAGGCTTTGGTCAATGAAAAAGGAAACTTTCTGATCGAGGATTACTCGGTATCCTATATTCCATCCATAGATGTCGGCATGATTATAAATAAGAGGCATAAAAAGCCTAACTCGTCCGGGAATATTGACATTTTCGCATGTTCCTCTTTTGTTGATTATGACATATCTGATAGCTCCCTGATCATAAATGTTCCCGACCATATTGCATCTATCAACAGACTTCGAAGTACCCCATTATTATATGCCGCAGAAGAGGCGCACGGAATTCAGAAGATTTTTGGAGAAAAAAACGCTGTTATATATTCGAATGGCAACGCAATTGAAAAAAACATAAAATCACTTAATTTCGAGACGACAAGTATTATTCATCTGGCATCTCATGGATACATTGATCTTTACAACCCCAATTGGTCGGCCATTATTTTTGCAACTGCAAATGATACCCAAAATGATGGCCTCTTACAGCCCGAAGAAATCAGAGAACTCCCTTTAAGTACTGATCTTGTTTTTCTATCAGCTTGCCAAACCGGCATGGGGAAATCATTTCCCGGAGAAGGCGTCCTTAATCTGGCTCGTCCTTTTATAATTGCAGGCAGCCGGTCGGTGATTGTGACACACTGGAATATCAATGACAGATGTTCTGCGGGATTTGTTAAATCCTTCTATGAAAGCCTGAGGAAAACTCATGCAATTTCGGAATCTCTGGCCCTGGCAAAAAGACAAATGCTTCGGTCAGAACGCCAATTATATCGTCACCCATATTATTGGGCAGGATTTGCACTAATAGGATTTTAAAATAGAGCGCCTTTGATATAATTTAGCATCTATCAGAATTTTGCGCTATAACCAAGACAATTGCATACCTATGCCAGCCATGTTTTTCCAATCGCGTCATTATTGATCGATTATTTATACAAAGATGGTCAAGCGCCCAGTTGTCCATAAGACAGTAGTCTAAAATTATAAAATTTTGTGGCTTCAGCGATTATTTTCCGGTAATAAAAAATAGCGGTGCAGGGACTCGAACCCCGGACACGTGGATTATGATTCCACTGCTCTAACCAACTGAGCTACACCGCCATTTGGGTCGTATATAAAATGCCCAATTTATTATTTTATCGGCAAATGTCAACTGTTTTGGAAACCAAAACAAAATGATCACCTCATTTTGGGGGGGCTCAACAGTCCCTAATTAGTCCGGCATAATCAGCATTATGTCAATGTTAATTATTCTGATATAGGCAGGATACATTTCTTAATGGCATCTTCTATCTGCCCGAGATCAACACAGGTATTTTTGCAGGGGCCTTCAGGACGAAAATTCGGAAATCCTATTACCGGAATATATGGGTTTACCTCTTTAAAACCCGAAATCAAATCCCGTTCGCAGGCGATGGCAATAATTACTTTTGGGCGGACTTCCTTTATTTTCAATCGAGCCTCTGTTCCTCCATCGGCAGTAGCCATTTGAAAATGATAATGATCTCTTAATTGCCTCAATCGAATATTATTTTCTTTATTCAGACATCTGGGGGCCAGAACAAGAAGCCTCTCCGGTTCGGTAATGGTTGGGCGGCGTCCAACAATCATATTGTGAATTTTCAAAAATGAATTGGTTAGCCGATCGGTGGAAATCCCAATGATTTTTCCAATTGCCATCGCTACAGATAAAATATTATTTACCATCCATGGGTGGATAATAAGCTTGGTTGAAGGCCATCTGATTGCGGCGGATAATACAAAAAATATCAGCCAAAAAACCAAGATGATACTAAAAGCAATAAATAACGCCGACACTATTCTTGCGACAACTTCGCCGGTGACTATTAATCTCGGGTATATAAGCCATAGAAAAAGAGTCGCGGCAAATACCAGAAAGACAATGGATATGGTTGCCAGTCCGAGAAAGATTTTATAGCCGGCTTCGGATGATTCAAGACCAGATTTTCCGTCCCAGTCAAGCCACTCGTCGCCGAGCTTTCTATCAGATACTTTTTTTTCTGTGTTGTGTTGGTTCATTATTAATGAATATATGTTTGCCAATTGCTTTGGTCAATAAATACGAGTGACCTGATTGAATTGATAATGATAGGGCAATAAAAAACGGCGGCGAATGTATATAAGACGGGTCAAATCAAAAGGAGCTCCTTCCTCACATAAGGAGCTCCTTAATCCCCACCTCTTAAATACCCTTCACCGCCATAC
>JAGVEJ010000185.1 GCA_020058225.1 Candidatus Zixiibacteriota bacterium
CATAACTCCTTATCTCACAACAAACGCTCCGGCTCACAGCTTTGATAAATCAAACGCCTGCGATATGTAGATTACAATATTATAAAATACTCATGTAGCCGACCCGCACAAGGCGGGTCGGCTACAGAAATATTATAATAATCAGAAATATTTCTTCCTAAAATACAACGACACATTCACCAGAGCGATAAGCGCCGGAACCTCCACCAATGGCCCTATCACCGCCGCAAAGGCTACTCCCGAATTGATGCCGAAAACCGCCACTGCCACCGCTATCGCCAATTCAAAATTATTCGAAGCCGCCGTGAAACTCAAGGTCGTGGCTTTGCTATAATCGGCCCCCGCCTTCTTGCTTAGATAGAAGCTGACAAGAAACATCAGCACAAAATATATCAATAGAGGAAGGGCGATTCTCAGGACATCCATCGGAATTCTGACGATATGTTCACCCTTAAGGGAAAACATAACAACAATGGTGAATAATAATGCAATAAGGGTAAAGGGACTGATTACAGGAATGAATTTCTTATGATACCAATCCTTGCTTTTAAGATTAATTAATGTGAACCGCGTGATAATCCCCGCCAAAAAAGGAATACCTAAATAGATAAATACACTTCGGGCGATCTGGCCTATGGTGATTTCAACAATGGTTCCGGATAAACCAAACAGTGGAGGAAGAATGGTTACAAATATCCAAGCATAGAGGGAATAAAAAAGTATTTGAAAGATCGAATTGAATGCCACCAACCCTGCGGCATATTCCGGATCGCCTGATGCCAAATCATTCCATACTATAACCATGGCTATGCACCGTGCCAAACCGATCATAATCAGCCCAACCATATATTCAGGATATGACGGAAGAAAAACAACCGCCAGAAGGAACATTAATATAGGCCCAATAACCCAATTCTGCACAAGACTCAAAGTAAGTACTTTGACATCCCGAAAGACCCTTCCCATTTCTTCATACCGGACTTTGGCCAACGGGGGATACATCATCAGGATTAAACCGATGGCAATCGGCATATTGGTAGTTCCGACATTAAATTGATTCCAGAAATTGGGAATGTCAGGATAAAAATATCCGGCCGCTACGCCGATCATCATGGATAGTACTATCCATAGAGTCAAATAGCGGTCAAGAAATCCAAGCCGCTTTCCGGCGCTTGCTTGTTTCTCCATAATATTTATCTCTCCAAAATATCCGGTAATTGCAAAACAAAATTCCTGATTTCATCGCGCACACGGCGATAATGCATCAATGCTTCTTCTTCTGATTTAGCCCCTGCGGCAAGTTTCGGTGGATCATCAAAACCGCGATGTATCCTAACCGTTTTCCCTTGGAAAATGGGGCAACGCCCCTCGGCGTGTCCGCAGACGGTTATGACATAATCAAAATTAATATGCATCAACTCATGAACATTTTTTGAGCGATGATTTGATATATCGACTCCCGACTCGGCCATTACTTTCACGGCCTTCGGATTCAAACCATGCGTCTCTATGCCGGCGGAATATGGTTCAACCATATCCCCTTTGAGATGGCGCGCCCACCCTTCAGCCATCTGGCTTCGACAGGAATTTCCGGTGCAAAGAAAGAGGATTTTGATTTTATTTGGCATACTTCTATAAAACGAAAAAAATTACAACAATGGCACCTTGAAAATATAAATCAGCGAATAATACACTCCCACCATAATAAATACCACTCCTGTGATACGTCTTATCCATAATTCAATTTGAGTCAATCTATTAAAGGCACGCGCCACCGCATTGGCGCCAAAAGCAACCAAAAAGGCAAATAGCACCACTGGGAGACCGGTGCCGATACCATAAACAAGCGGAAGTATAATCGGAGATTGATGTTTGATCGACAACGGTATAAGACTTCCGAAAAAAAGCGCCGCCGATACCGGACAAAGCGATAGTGCAAATATCATTCCAAGAATTCCCGCTCCGGCGATGCCTCCTCGCGAAGCTATCGATTCACTTTTTTTACCGGCTGATATACCCGGCAGATTAAACGAAATAATCCCCAGCAAGATTATGCCCACCACTATTAGCATAGGTCCAAGCGCCAAATTCATATATTCCTGAAGAAAATTGGAAACACCCGGGATGGACATCAAACCCTTTATGACAACTATCCCAAGAATGATATAGGTAATGATTCTACCTAGTGTATATGAAAGGCCGGAAAAGATGGTCGTGGTTTTGCTTCCCACCCGTCGGCCAATAAACGATATGGCGGCAATATTTGTCGCTAACGGACACGGCGATATCGAAGTCATTATCCCTAGCCAAAGGGCGGTGACTGATGCCAATACAATCGATTCCATTAATCCACTTTCAAATAGGCGGTGATTTCCTCACGAATATATTTCTTGAATAATTCCTTGTCGCCAAGTAGTTCCCATACTTTTTCCAGATTTTTCCAGTGCGCCTGTTTGTTATCGTGCATATCAACGAGTATGACCGATTTGGTGTAAAGCTGATAATCCTCAAGGAAATGCTTGCCGGAATCTTCATCGGTATTTACAACATTCCAAATAAGCAGGCTGTCTTTTAGCTCTGTCGTGAATCCGCTGTCGATTGCTTCTTTGGTGTACGCTTCGATTTTTAGACAACTGGGGCAACGCCGGGTGCCATGAAAATAATAGGCGATAATTTGATGCTTTGCCGGCTTTGATGATTCAAGGGAATCCGCTATTGCTGGTTTCGTTAATGAATCAACAATCGGCATATTTTTTGTCATGCTCTCGCCTTCGTTTTCCTGAGCCATAGTCGGCATTGAGGCCATTAGAATAAAGGCGGCAATTAGAAATGAAATATTCTTTTTTAATATCATTCTTCTCTCCCTATTAAAATACAATTATAATTTATTGCTGAATCATTTTTTTAATTTCATCACTACTCGGCACTTTGCCGGTAATTTTCACCACCCCATCAACCACCAGCGCCGGTGTCATCATGACTCCATAAGCCATTATTTGCTGAATGTCAGTAACCTTTTCAATATTATACTCAATTCCAAGTGATTTGGCCGCCTCCTCAACAACCTCCGCCATTTTCTTGCATTTGGGGCAACCCGTTCCGAGTATTTTCAACATTTTCATATTTATTCTCCATAATTCTATTCGGAATTATTCGATTCTATTTAGTACTGCGAATTCTTCCCCCCATCATATAAAAGTATGTCGTAATCCAATTTGATAAAATTGTCGCAATTCCAAAAATAATCGTTCCCACACTTAGGAGAGCCCAGCCGGACATGATATTCCCCACAACACAACCACCGCCAATACCGGCGCCGATTCCTACCAGAACGCCTCCCAAAATGGCAAATAGCATTTCATCCGGAGGTTTTGGAAGCAATCGAAACTGACCGGACATTTTTGCCGATGTCCACGAGCCCAGCATAAGACTAATCACCAATATTATAAGCCACCAATTGGCCTTTTTGTCGCTCCCTTTCATTTGTGGAGAAGAAGATGTAGTGGCCGTCGAGGACGAAACAGCTGGAGCAGATTGCGCCGCAGGATTGCCGGCCTTATAAACATGACCGACGCCATTATCGATAATAACAAGTTCCGCATTCATAACCCCGTGTGTGACCCCCAAAGGATAATTCCTCCCGGAAGCGGAGGAGGAAATATATGCCACAATATTAAGCAATCCAATGGCAATTCCCGCAACCCAAGGCTTCCATGAACGAATCATAAACATTTTTATACTGAAAGGGCGCGTTATCCGGCAAGGACTATCCTTTCCCATTTTGCTTCGTCGCAGAAATACAAACAACAAAGTACCCCCTGCCGCAATTAGAGCAACCATCCAATATGGCATTCCGATTAATTTATTTACTGTTATGACCGATTCATCACTCATTGCAAGAGTTTTGGTTCTCATCCAATTATTGATACCAGCCAGAAATCCAAAATCGACCGTCATAACGCCCAAAGGTATTCCCAGTAGAGCAACAATTGAATTCAAATTCCCTGCCGCCGATTTAAACAAACACCCGCTAACGCACCCCCCTGCAAATACCATACCTGCTCCAAACATTATGCCACCGACCAAATAACTAATATAAAAAAAGGGCTTCGGGCTCAATTTTACCAGTCCTAATAAATCCAATATTGCAAACCCTGACATGCCCACTACTATTATTACCCATAACCCCCAGAGCTTGCTTCTATCCTTGAACATTATGGTTTCACTGAATGCTGATGAGCCGCATAAATCCCCTTTTTGAAGAAAGAAACCGAAAAGAAAACCGATGGGAATAGCCGTAATAACCCAGAGTTTTGTTAGAACTGCAATTATAGTGCAGACAATTATCCCTAGTAGGCTTAACATCATATAATATTGCCAATGATCTCTTGTTCCCTGTTTATCCATATCAAATCCATCGCCTTTATTTATACAATTCTTCAATTAAATGGGGCTTCATATGTCAAGCCGGTTATTGTCGCCATTGCTACCACCTCCGTAATATTAAAGAATAGCATTAAATAAATATCCTACGCCAATTATTGCAGTCGCGACAATGCCAAAAAATAATATTAAGAGCCTTATCTTCAGAACATTTTTTAGGATAATCGCCTCAGGAAGCGATAAAGCTGTCACTGCCATCATAAAAGAAAGAACTGTGCCGATGGCCATTCCTTTTTCCATCAAGGCATGAACCACCGGAATTATCCCGGCCGCATTGCTATACAGTGGTACCCCTATCAAAACCGCAATAGGCACGCCCAAAGGATTATCGGGACCTGCATATTTTAGTAAAAATCCTTCGGGAACGTAGCCATGGATAAATCCTCCAATCCCAATCCCGATTAAGACATACGGCCATATCTTCTTTAAAAGACCGGCCGTATATTCTCTGGCATATAATAATTTCCCCTTCCATGAAAGCAATTGCTCTTGAGTATTTCCGACTTTAATGGAATAGACATAATCCTGAACAAATTTTTCCATTTTCATGCGACCGATTATTATGCCGGCGACAATTGCCACCGTTAGACCGGCGCCTATATAAATCAAAGCTATTTTCCAACCAAATAATCCCCAGAGCATAATCAGAGCAATTTCATTAACCATCGGCGAGGCTATCAAAAATGAAAGGGTGACTCCAAGAGGAATTCCTGATTCTACAAAACCGATGAAAAGCGGCACCGCAGAGCAGGAACAAAATGGCGTGGCCACGCCCAACAGAGCCGCTAAAATATTTCCAATAAATTTCTTTTTGTGTGATAGAATTCTTCTGGTCTTCTCCGGAGAGAATTGTGAACGTATTATCGCCACAATAAAAATGATGGTCGATAATAGGAAAAATATTTTTATGCTGTCATAAATGAAAAAATGAATCGCCTGTGCAATTCGTGTTTCAGGATTAAGACCCAATAGACCAAATACTATATAATCAATCAGAGACGTTAACATATTGCCTGTTGCCCATCTTTGCTATTTTACCATTTCCGCTTGCTCTTTTGCCGATGACCTCATAACCGCTTCCACACAGCCAAAGAAATTCAGAATACACGGCACCTTAAGGCTATAAAAAACTTGTGCACCCCGTTTCTCTACCCTCACAATTCCGGCGCCTTTCAATACGGAAAGATGCTTGGATACGGTAGAAATATCGGAGCCGATTTTCTCGGTCAATTCATTGACACATCTTTCCTTACGGTACAATTCATCAATAATAAAAAGCCGGGTGGGATGCGCCATCGCCTTAATTATTTCTGCTCGAGCTTCCAGTTTATTTTGCAATCTAACATCCATCAATAACGCCTTTCATATTATTGGCCATTTGGCCAATTCGCCAACAATTATACGCAATTTATCCGTCTTGTCAATGATTTATTTATGGCATTTCTTGAATTTTTTTGCGGGGCTATTTTAACTGGTTTTCCAAAACACCAATCAAAGAATCAACCTTAAATCCCGGCGGAAGCTCTTCCCTGAATTGCTTATAAATCTGGAGAGCCTCTTTCTTTTTGGCTTTATCATCCATATCAGCAATGAGATTGGCCAGATTCACCCAAAGCGGAATGCTATTGGGATTCAACTCAAGACTGAGACGCATATACTCTTCGGCCTTAACCGGATTTTTCAATTTGATATGATTAATGGCCATATTGGAATAGAATTCCATAGAGGGGCCAAAAAGTTTAAGCGCCGCTATTAGCGCCTTATTTGATTCCTCAAACTGCCCCAACTCGGAAAGAGTGCCAGATAAGTATAAATAATTGGTTTTGTTATCGGGGTATTCATTAATCAGTAGCTGATAATAATGCACGGCTGAAATCAAATTTTTTTCTTTATAGTTATATTCTGCAAGAAGCGGCCAGTACATCCGTTCATTGTCGCCGGTGGAAATCAATGAGGCAATTACCTGCAGGGCGGCTTTGGAATCCCGGGTTGAAACGCAAAGCTCAAGCAACTCCTTGTTTATTTCGCGATCATTGGGATAAAGAATTCGGGCGCGCTTATAATATGATATGGATGAGTCAAATAGGGATATCTTCTTGAAAGTCCTGGCGATATCATAAAGAATATCTCTGTTCGATGGGCTGATCAAAAAGGCCTGCTTGAAAAGGTTTATTGCCTTATTGTAATTACCTGTCGTATATGCATCCAGCCCATCCTTGCGGATAGATTCAAAATCACCGTCACTTTTTCCGCATCCACCAAAAAGTAGAATTAAAATGACCAAAGCTGCCAAGCAATATGAAATACTTCTCCGCATAATCATCTATGATACTTAAATCTGGCTTGCTTTTCAATAAAGATTAAAGCATTTTCCATAAACTATGAAATTACTCGTTATAAAAATAGCAATTTTGCTTTTCATTTTATGCGAAAGCGCCGGTTATGCGGCCATAATTCCGATTAAAGAGGAAAAAATGGCAGTATTTATGGCGGCGCCAAAGTTTAAGCCAATTAATAAATTCACTCCCAAAAACTTTCAAAGTAGTCTGCAGAATCATCTGGAGTTTTTATTGTGGCATAAAGGCTGGAAATTTGAAATGATCGAATTTGACAAGCGCGACAAATTTGCCGCTTTGATGAAATCAGCCGCATCCCATGAATTTGATTTCCTTTTATATTTGGAACCCGAGGTCATATTAAAGTCGAATCCGGCATGGCAATCTTATACCCAAAAAGATTCCTCCAAAATCTGTGACAGCGCCATTATTAGCCTGGAACTAAAAGTATTGTTTACCAATCTTAACGACAATTCCGGCAAGATTGATACGATACTCTCAAATTCTGAGACCCTATATGAATGGATAAAAATCTCCGATTCAATACACGTCCTGCCCGATTCCTGCAATGTCGAACCATGGGAATTCACTATTATGCGACTGATTGGCTCTGCATTATCATTCTTGCCCACAAAAGAAAGAAGTTCAAGTATTCCCGATAGCGGCTTGCCTATATACATGGTGGTCGATTCCAAAATTCTTAATGATTGGCAGACCGGAAGCGACAGCGTTCTTATGTCAGCCTTCGATTTTGCTTCATATTTATTCAAAAAGCAATTTGGTTGCGAATTGAAATTATACGGCAAGAATTATTTCACTTCGCAGGACGCATCTTTAGCCGATATTCCCCGTCTATTCAAATCGTTTGCAAAAACTGATTTATTTAAGGCTGATACTATCACCCTCTGTCTTTTCCGGCCAAAAGACATTGAGAAATATTATCTTGGAAAAGATTATAAAAGGATTGGGCTTTCTGATATACTCAGCCGCATTTCGGTAATTTC
Source organism: Candidatus Zixiibacteriota bacterium (assembly GCA_020058225.1). Taxonomy (GTDB): domain Bacteria; phylum Zixibacteria; class MSB-5A5; order GN15; family PGXB01; genus JAGVEJ01. Next base: position 7,784 of record JAGVEJ010000185.1, read on the forward strand.
CGAGCTATGGCCGCCCAATAATAAAACCTTAGACTGGAAGGGATTTATCACCGGCCAACTCATTTTTCATGAAATCTGTCACCTGATGGGGGGAATTCATGTATTCGATTTATACTCCCCAATGACCGAAAAACGAAATTGGGTTGCCCCGCTTCAATTTGATTCATTAAACACCTTTATCATCCGCAAGAACCTCGCTGATATAAGCAGATTAAAATCTGCTAATGACTATGGTAATTTTCTTGTTGAAGCAATTGAATCAACGAAGTATAGACTTTCAGATTATCCGGCTGTTTTTGCAAGTCTTATCAATGCATATAAAGATGAATTAAAAAACGCCAATTTTGGGAACAGCGCTTTCGCGACTTCTATTCCATTTGCGGCAATGGGATATAAATATATAATGGAAGGAAAGAGCGACTCGGCCAAAGGCAATTTGCTTTCTGCCTTATCGGGAGCTCCCGACCAAGCTTCCATACATTATTATCTCTCGCATGTAATAGAAGGGAAACAGGCCCAATATCATTTGAAAAAGGCTTTGGATTTGGGACTATATTTTCAGGGAAAACGAACAATTGGATATAAAAAATAGTTAATAAATAAAATGAATAAAACCATCTGTAAAGGCAAGGCACATATCAGTATTGCAATAAAGACATTTATCGCTATCATATTAATTCCGGCGATTATTTTGGCGCCTCCCCTGACAGCTTCATCGGACAAAACCGAAATTGTCACTTCATTTTTTCCAATTTATCTTTTTGTCAAAAATATCACAGTCGACATTGATAATATCAAGGTTGATCTGTTACTCCCATCAAATTTTGGCTGTCCCCATGATTATGCTCTTTCGCCCGACGACTTGAAAAAAATTCATAATGCCGATATTTTGGTCATCAATGGCTTGGGTTTGGAAGAATTTCTCGATGACGCTTTGATTTCGGCCAATCCTGCCCTTAAAATCATCAATGCCTCGGATAGTATCAAACCTGTTAATCTGAAATATTCTCATGTATATGATGAATCCGACTCCAAGGCCCATCAATATAATCCGCATATCTTTTCCTCGCCACATGAGGCCTCAATTATGGTGACATATATCTCGCAGAGGTTGGCATTTTATCTACCGGCCTATGGTAAGCAAATAATTGAAAATGGCCGCCTTTATGCGACTGGGATTGATTCGGTTTCAAAATTATATAGAGACTCTCTAATTAATTTGGCAAATCCTCGAGTGGCGGAGTTACATGAAATATTTGACTATTTGGCTCAGGATTTTGGTTTTGAAATTGTTGAGATACTTCAGAAGGAACCCGGACAGGAACCATCGGCCAAAGAAATGCTCGCAATTAAGAAAAGACTTGGGGAGCAAAAAATTGCGGCTATTTTCACTGAACCGCAATATTCAAAAAAAATCGCTGAGGTTATGGGAAAGGAATTGGATATCCCGGTCTATGAACTTGATCCGGTCGCGACTGGTCCTATTTCTGCCCCCCTCGACCATTATGAACAAACAATGGCGAAAAACCTAAAAATCCTCATCAAGGCTATGAAATAATCATGGGGCTTGCCATTCATATAAATAATTTATCTGTCAGAGTGGACGGACGCTTTATTATTGAGAACATCAGTACTGTTATCCCATCCGGTTCCGTTACCGCGCTGATTGGCCCCAATGGCGCGGGGAAAACAACCTTGCTCAAAGTCATTCTGGGACAAATAAAATTTGATGGGGAAGTCTCATTCCTCGATGAAAATGGCAAAAATATGCTCCCCAGATTTGGTTACGTTCCCCAAACATTGGATTTTGATCGGGGCTTGCCGATGACTGTGCTCGATTTTATGATTTTGCCCCTTCAGAACAAGCCATTGTGGTTGGGGAGAAAATTAAAATATAAGAAAACAGCCCTTGAATATCTTCAGATGGTGGAAGCCGCCCATCTGGCTAATCGTCAAATCGGCAAACTTTCCGGAGGAGAGTTACAGAGAGTATTGCTGGCATCGGCCATGTCCGACAATCCCAATCTATTGTTGCTCGATGAACCGGTTTCTGGGATTGATATCGCCGGCGAACGGCTTTTTTGCGATCTTCTCGATTCACTTTATGGACGCCATAAATTTACCATGGTCATAGTCAGCCATGATTTATCAGTGGTCAGCAATCATGCTGACAGAGTGATCTGTTTGAATAAGAGCATTATATGCCATGGAAAGGCAAATGATATATTAACTCCCGCCAATTTGCAGGCGGTTTTCGGCCACCATACGGAAATTGTCAGAAATCCGCACCTCGATATGGCCGATAGACATGGAAATGCGAACAACTAAAATGGATTTTTTTGGAGTAATCTATCAGGTCTTTGCCTCAATTTTCCCTTTCGAATGGGCGCAATCGACTTTTGTCATCCGCGCTTTACTGGGATTGGCTTTCTTAAGCCTTCTCTGCGGCGCCATGGGAATCATGGTGGTCAATTTTAAAATGGCATTTTTTTCGGATACCATAAGCCATTCAGCCTTTACCGGCGTAGCTTTGGGCATTTTATTGGGAATAAATCCTTGGATAACTCTTATTTTATTCGGTGTGGCGGTAGGTCTGGGGATTATCAGGGTAAAGAAAAATACTGAATTATCAACGGATACGGTCACAGGGGTATTTTTTTCCACAGTAATTGCCATCGGAATTGCCATCATAAGTGCCCGCAAAGGTCTAAGCAGAGATCTTCAATCGTATCTTTTTGGGGATATCTTAACCATTAATGAAGTAGAATTGTCGGCCATGATAATATTATTCCTTGTGGCGGCCACTTTTATCTGGCTAACATATAACAAATTATTAATCATAGG
>JAGVEJ010000032.1 GCA_020058225.1 Candidatus Zixiibacteriota bacterium
ACGACTTATAAATTTGTTATTTCTCCTGTGCAATTCTGGCACAGCGTTTGATTACATGATTTATTGAAGGTTTTAGAGTTCCCAACTTATTGAGCCTCCAATGAGGGTTTGGGTAAGGGGGAGAGCCATTGTCGATAAATGGCTCTCCCTTGCCTGAAGAGGGATAAATAGGGATAAAAAATATTGAGGTTTTTTTAGACAGATAATGAATACGAGATTCTTTCTTCGGGAGCACGACGGGTCGGGGACGGGAGCCACGGAATAAATTTCGCCCCGATCCAAATAAACAACTTAGGGGCAGATGTGGACATCTGCCGCCCACATAATACAAGTAGCGCCAATGGATGAATAACTAACGCAACAAAATAAGAGGGCAGTATGAATCAAAAATTAATGTTGCTTCTTTTGTTTATCATGTTATTTTTTATTGAGTTAGGCTTTGCTCAAACTTATGGGACTCTGACATTTACATCAGATATCTCCGGTCCGGGAGCTTATGGATCGCCAAAGGAGATTAGTTCAGGTGTCAATTTCTATATTGATATTACCGCGAACTATAATAAGCTCCAGGGCAATTCCAACCGTATGACTTGGTCAAGCCCATTTATATTCTATGGATACAATATTGCCAATGTGACCTGGGGCGATACCTCCACGTTTGCGACAACTACTTTTAAATATTATTTTGATTTTTTCAAAACCACTTATGTCGAGAGCTGGAATGATGGTTTGCCGGATAAATATAATTTCACCGGCGTTGGAAATGATAATGGTCTTCCTGGCGGAGGCACCCTGGCCTTTCATATCCCATGTAAGGTTACTCTAAAGCAGGGCTATACTTCTGGCTGGATATGCGTCGATTCCGCTGATATGGACAATAACGCTTATGACTGGATATTCGATGATCCCTTTCCAAATTTTAGCGCAACCTATTGGACGGTTAGAGCCCGGACTATTAATCTCTCGGGGCAGATAAAAATCAAAAACTATACAACCGGCATTGATGAACCATTCCCATATTTCAAATTTGATGTTGTGACCCCTTCCGATACCGCCAATCCTGTGGCAAGCGGGATTACTGACGCTACAGGCAATTATTCCATATTTAATATGCCAGCTTTTAATGATAATATCTGGCTAAAATTAACAAGCTTTCAATCTCCAGAGCTATTTGCCATATATAAATATGGGACAATGAATTCTGTTAATGGGTATTATAGGACTACAAATCTTGGGACAGGGAATCAAATTGTTAGCCTGACAATGTCGCTTATCACTCTTTCAGACCCTGAGGGGAACTTCTTTTTCAAGACGGCCAGAATGATAAAGGATATTCACACTACCGATACAATAATGAGTAAATATGGAATTAATATTGACAGCTTGGATATACGTACTGGTGATTATCACTCCACGGGTTCATGCTGGTACTTATGGAACGGAAAACCATATATACGCCTTGATTCCGCCCAATGGAGTTGTCAAGCCGCCAGCCATGAAATAGGACATCAAATTCTATATCAGATTCAGAATTATACCGACGATCCTTGCACCACAACTTACATTAGCGCGGACCCTTTCGCGGTAACGGATACACTTTACGCATTTAAGGAAGGTTTTCCGGATTTTATCCGCGCAATAAGCTCAGATCCCACAGTCTTAAAAGATGCTTTTTACCATGAGAGTTATGACTCCAATTATTGGTGGATGGGTCCATTTCGATTTTACCCCGCTTGGAATTGGATTGGCGAAATAGTTCCGGGTTCAGTAACCAGTATGCTTCTGGATTTATACGATGACAACAATAATCCCAAGATACAGTCCGATGATGATAATGTAGGACAAACATCTTTTATGATGCCAAAACTTATGCATTGCATTCAGGACTATGTGCCGGCGAATAGAACCTGGAGTTTTCCAACTTTCACCTGGCGGCTTCTCAGAGATAGTACGCGGTCTTGGTATGGCGATTCGACTTTTAAGATAATTCGCCCGGCAATATGCGAGATATTAACTACGCACCATCATACTCCCGCTGATGATAAGAGTTATTGCAAGCCAACGCACGGACTTGAAAACGAGACTACTCCCGCCATTCCTATGCAATTTACCGTCTCCCAGAACTACCCCAACCCATTCAATGGTGGCACTCGAATAGAATTTTCAATTTCAGAACCAGGTGATTGCATTATAGAAATCTATAATATTCTCGGACAACGCGTTTGGAATAAGACCTTGCCGGAAATGACAGCAGGGCGGCATTTTGTCAGCCTTGATAATAAAGATATTGAAAATCTTGCTTCGAGTGTATATTACTATAAGATAACAAATAACAACAATTCAATTGTAAAACGAATGCTAATATTAAAATAAAAGGAGTATAGGAATGAGAACGATCCTAAATGCGTTTTTGATGATATTTATGGCCATTGGCGTCTATGCGCAGATTCAAACACATATATCTGGATATGAAAATGATAAACGCCGTTATTTGGAGGGGCCGCGAAGATATATCGGTAGCTTTGATATTGAAACTCCGCCCGCTCCTTTGAGTATTTCAAAAGTCAATTTCTCTTTTGAGGTAACTGACTTAAAAGACCACTATGGACCCGACCCGTTTGGAGGCGATGATTGGCTTTTGAAAGTGGAGTATGCAGACCATGCGGTTTCTATTATAGGTGATACCACATTTTTGTGGCCGGGACCTCATAGAGCCGGTGATAGATTTAATAGACATATTGAATTTATGCCCTTGCGAAGCGGGATAGGGGGGATATCTATAGCTCTGGCCGGTAACGGTCGCGACCCAGATAGTGGCCCTATTGGCAGTGGCATGGGTTTCCGATGGTGTCTGAGTCCCGATGGCGAACTACGTTATCTCGGCAAGGGAGAAGATATGCCCCAGGATTGTGATGACTTTACCACATTATTCTTCAAGAACGATTCGGTTTTAATTGGGGAGGCGTTCGAAATGCGGAAAAGCTATGCCTTTGAATATAGAATGTTGCTAACTCCTCTGCCAAAAATTGGAGATACTACGACACTTCATTATTATTTGAGAGCGAATGAAGATATCCCAGGAGGATGCGATATCAAACTGGACGCTTACTGTGTGGAAGTAGTTTCGCTGCCAAAAAGAATGAACAATTCCATCACGACCGGGCAAGTAATTGAAGACTCTCTTAAATTCATATCAAATCCGGTGCGTGATAGGCATGGAATAACGATCGATTTTCAATTTGAACCCGTCAGCCAAGATCGATTTTCTTCTCAGGCTATCG
>JAGVEJ010000031.1 GCA_020058225.1 Candidatus Zixiibacteriota bacterium
AGACTCTTCTGAGACAGCGGCAGAGTGTTATTGAGGGTATCTTCGGAGAAGCCAAATCTTTCCACCTTTTGAGACGGACTTTGTCCCGCGACAAAACCATAAATCACCCCTTCGGCAACAAACCCTCTTCTTGACAGAATGTACAATTCTCCCGTAAAATTGCATAATTGCTAATTTTCGCAAATCGCTTATCTTATCATCATGACTAAAACCATCGCCATCATCGGGTATGGCTCACAGGGGCGGGCCTGGGTGAAAAATCTCGCCGACTCCGGATATAACCTAATTCTTGGTTTGCCGATAGAGAATAATTCAAAAAAGACAGCCCGTCCGCCACGGCGGAATGACATGCGAATTCGCTTACGGCGAACGGCCAAGGCTGTTGCTGGGGCGGAAATAGTCGTTTTTGCCTTCCCCGATCATTTGCATGGCAGAGTATTTAAAAAAGATATCAAGCCATTTCTTAAGCCGAAAAGCGCCCTTGTCTTTCTGCATGGGCTTTCAGTGCATTTTGGAGCCGTAATTCCGCCCAAGAATTGCGATGTGATACTTCTCGCCCCTCTTGGCCCTGGCGTTGCTGTCAGGGAGAGCTATCTTAAAGGTGAATCGATTCACTACCTCTATGGGATAAATCAGAATTATTCCGGAAAGGCACAGAAGACTATTGATTACCTCGCCAAAGGGCTTAAGATTCACAAGAAGAATCTTATCAACACGACTTTTGCCGAAGAAGCTATCGGCGATATTTTCGGCGAACAGGCAGTCCTGTGCGGGGGACTATCCCAGCTTATCAAGGCCGGATTCGATACGTTGGTGGATTCCGGCTTACCGCCGGACAAAGCATATCTGGAAGTCTGCTTTCAATTGGATTTGATTGTTGATTTGATAAAAAAGCATGGCATTGCCGGCATGTTTGACAGAATATCTCTCACCGCAAAATACGGTTCCTTCCTGGCCGGCCCGCAGATAATAGATAAAAATGTCAAAAATCGAATGAAAAAACTTTTATCTTACATCAAATCCGGCCAATTTGCCGCTAAGCTCAATAAGCTCGATGAAACCGATATAAAATCTCTTTCGACCTTGCTAACCAAATTGACTTCACCCGCTTTCGAAAAATCCTCCCGCAAATTCGCCAAATAAATCGGACTCCGTTACCCCACAATTTTTGTTGACGCCCGCCTCTGCTGATATTATTTGCAATTGAATATGAATCACTAAGGAATTCAATCTGCTTTTTAGGATAATTGCCTTATGAAAAAAATATGGATAGTCGCCGCTATAATTTTGGTTATAGCGCTAATTGCCCTTCTGTTTTACTACGATATCTTCAACTTCAAGGGCGATAAACTGGATAAAATCGCCGCTATTATTGAATATGAGGACACCCGCACCATCACCGATGGCTTGCTTGGTTACCTCGATGATTCCGAGCCTGATGTTCGCGCCCGGGCGGCGTTAGCTATTGGTCGTATTGGGGAAATTCGCCATGTCGAGCATTTGTTCAAATTACTTGAAGATCCCGTATCTGAGGTTTCAAATATGGCCGCCTTTGCCATTGGAATAAGCGGAGGGAAGCATTTTGCCATGCGCCTTTTGGACTATTCCGAAACATCCAAGCCGGAATTGCTCGCCAATATTATTCAGGCCGTCGGAAGATTAGGCGACTCAAGTCTCACCGATATTATCGATGAGTTAGCAACATATTTGGATCATCCGGATGAAATAGTTCGGGAACAGACCGCCTATGCGCTCTGGCGTGCTGGCGCCAAAAACAAGTCGGATAAACTGGCCGCGGTTGCTCTAAACGATAATTCACGGAACGCCCAAATAGCGGCTTTGTATTCATTGGCTCGCCTTGGTATCAAAGAACCTGCCTCTGCATATATGGCCTGGATTGCCGATAATGATCCCTTTGTCCGCTCCACCGCTATACGCGGCCTGTCTTTGGGCAAGGATGATTCTAAAACCACTCTGGTCGCAGTCGGTTTAAATGATCGGGACAATAATGTCGTCTCGCAGACAATATCATCGCTGACATCAATCGGCTCGGAAAAAGCGGCGCAATATTTGATTTCGCGATTTCCCACGGAAATAGACAAAAAACTTCAGACACAATTTATTGAGTCATTCGCAAAATTAAAAAATTATGAAATTTCCAATAACATTTCTGCCATAATGGATTCAACCCATGATGCCAATCTTCTATCAGCGGAAATTATCTATCTGGCAACTATCCAAGGTGCGGAAATCCTTGGGCGGATTGATTCTCTCACAAAAACGGGGAACTCGCAAATAAAAGCCGCCATAGCGGAGGCATTGGCGAAAATTGGGGGAGAATATGTCAAACCTCGATTAACCGGGCTATTTAATGATACTGTCCCTATGGTCCGCACTGCCGCCTTTGAGGCCCTTTGCACCATAGATGCGGTAAATGTCGATTACTACATTAAAAAGGCTCTCGATGATATAGATTTTGTGCTGGTATGCTCAGGAATTGAAAAAATCGGCAAACTGAAAACGCGGACGTATTTGCCGCGGCTTATGTCCCTAATAAAAGAAAACCGCGATGGCAATATTGATATAAAAAGGGCGATTATTTCTGCCGTCGGAGAATTTCTATCAAGCGATAAGAATGATTCTCTGGCCGAGGATATTCTCTATCATGGATTGCAGGACAAAAATTACTTGGTAAGCCGGGAAGCGGCGCAAATTTATAAGGATAAACTGGA
>JAGVEJ010000124.1 GCA_020058225.1 Candidatus Zixiibacteriota bacterium
GAATGGCAATTATCAATATTATAAAGCGGGAGGCATTCATAAAAGAAAGATAATGGTTTTGTTAGAAGGAAACAAGCCTGGCCGCGACAGCGATTTAATCGGTAATATCTTTGAAGGAATGCAGAAAACGACAGAGGGGGTATCCCATATAAAGAAATTGAGGGTATTTACCTATGTGGCATCTCTTGGGACTTGTTGAAAAACCTCCAATAATCGGAAAATGCATATTGCCAAATCAAGAACTTTTTCAACACTCCCCTTGGGTTTCACTGCATTGATCTTTGCACCAATCGAGGTCAATCCGGCCAGGTGGTCGTAAATCGCGCCCCGCCGTTTTCAGCCTCGCCAATATCTAATCTGCCTTGATGCAAGCCGATTATCCGACTGACAATCGCCAGCCCCAGTCCGACGCCTCCCGATTCTTTACTGCCGCTTTGATCCACTCTATAAAATGGTTTTAGAACCAATTCCCGTTTTTCATGAGGAATTCCGAGGCCATCATCGCAGATTTCAATGATAGCGGCATTATCTTCACGATGGTAATTAATCACAACACGGCTATTGGCGTAGCGAATGGCATTCGCTATCAAGTTCTGTATGGCTCTTTTAAATAAAGATTTATCGGCAGAAATCTGGTAATGCACATCAGAAGCAAAACCAATTTCAATTTCGACCTTGGGACGGAAATCCTGTAGTCGCTTAATCACCTCTTCAAGGACCGGCCGCAAGGGAAAGCTCTGCTTGTTCAATGAAACTGGTTCGGAGTGAAGTCGGTTATAATCAAGCAGTTCTCCAACAAGGCGGTCAATCTCGCCGATTTCACCATCGATTTCCTGAATACGTTGCCATTTTTCTTCGGGCGTTCCGGCGGTCGTCAGCATATCAAGGCTGAAACGAATCCGGGCAATCGGGGTTCGTAATTCATGCGACACAGATTGAAGAAGCTGGCGCTCTCGTTGAATCATTTTCTGGATGCTTTCGGCCATCAAATTGAATTGGCGGGCGACACTGCCAACCGTATCGCGCGATTTTACGGGGGCGCGACTATCCAAATTCCCTTTGCCGAAATGAGAGGCCGCTGTTTCCAGCATGCGTAGATTGCGCGCCACCGGCGCTACCATGATAAATCCGGCAATTCCAACAATGCACAGTACTATTGACACGAGAATAATGTAAAATTTTGCTTCAGGCGGCGGCATATCCGGCATCGGTCCCATAATCAGGACTTTGCCTATCTTCTTCAGCGGTATGTATATATGCCCACCTCGGGGAGGTCTATTATGAGGAGGGCCGCCTCCCATTCCAAAGACAAATTCCTCGGGAGGCAGAGATTTGTCGGATGAATCCACCAAACGAAGCGGGCAATTAAAAAGACTGCGGAGGGTATCCAGTTCACTTTCAAATTGCGCCGGTGGAATATTTTCAAGGCGACCTTTTAGGAGTTCCATTCTCCCGCCAAGCATTTGCGGGACTCTGTTTCTCATATCGTCCTCTCTGAGATAATCAAACAAAATTCTCGGCAGAGAAAACGATACAACCGAGATTACCAAAACTCCGATGATTATGCGAAAGTACAACCTTTTCATCAGTCGAGAACCCACATATATCCGGTACCACGTATGGATCGTATTCTTTCCGGCCTGCGGCCGTCATCTCCGATTTTCTTTCGAAGACGCGAAACATTCAAATCTATGGAACGATCAAGTCCATCCCATTCATATCCCCGCAATCCGTGGCTGATCTGGTCTCGTGTCACTACTTCGCCGGCGTGGCAGACCAAAAACCAGAGCATATCGAACTCCGCCGTTGTGAGATCAAGGAAATGCTCATCAATCGAGATGATTCGTCGATCGGCATCTATAAACATCGACCCGGTTCTAATCTGCCGAATAGCGCTGTCATGCCCTTGCGACCGGCGAAGACGCGTTTTGATTCTGGCCAGAAGCAACTGCGGTTTCACCGGTTTGGCCATATAATCATCGGCTCCCAGTTCCAAACCAACCAGTTCATCAGCTTCTTCTCCTCGAGCCGTCAGCATTAGAATGGGATTTTTGTAAATGGAACGGACTCTCCTGCAAACTTCAAATCCATCTATTCCCGGAAGCATAACATCCAGTATTACCATATCAGGGGTTTCATGCAAGATGCGATCAACAGCCCGATCCCCGCGCTCCTCAATATCAATTTCATATCCATGACGTTCCAGGAATTCCTTCACCAAGCGGGAAAGCTTGATATCATCTTCGACTAACAAAACACGAGCCATCGCATCAATTCTCCAAAAATAATTATCCCCTCTGGTTTCCGGCGCCGTTCAATCGGCGTTGATAAAACTTTTTGAACCTTATGGCCATTTCCTAAAATTATACATTAATATACCGAATTCCTTTTGGGAATTTGGTATCAAAATGTATCAGCCTTAATAATTTCCTTAATCTTCCTTCTCTTGAGAAAAAGAAAGCCGGCCGAAAAATGGCTTTCGGCCGGCCGGGGGCATCATCCAAGCATATCGAGAATGGATTGGGTGTCAGTCTGTAGGGTATTTGTATATTGCTGAATGGCGCACTCAAATAGTGATGATACTTCGCTATTATCGCTGGATGTTTCATCGGTAGAATCCATCTGGGATAACATTATAGCCATCATCCGGCTTTTCATCTTCTCGTCAAAGGCGTCGAGTTCTGCTTTGGTGATACTGCCATCGCCGTCGGTGTCTATCTCCGAAAAGATTTCTTCAGACTTGTCCGTCTGGCCGCTTTCCTCTGCCATCTGCAATCCGAAGGCTGTGAATTCCGCCTTATCAATTGAACCATCACCATTGGCATCCATCTCAGCCATCATCATTGATGGCATTTTGCTCTTCATTTTTTCGCCAAAGGCGTCGAATTCTGCTTTGGTGATATTGCCGTCTCCATCGGTATCCATCTCCGAAAAGATTTCCTCCGACTTATCCGGTTTTCTCATTTTCTCAGCCATCTGCTGTCCAAAAGCCGTGAATTCCGCCTTGTCGATTGAACCATCATCATTGGTGTCCATTTGATTGAACATATCATCGTGACGGTCTTTCATAGCCATGGAATTGATTCCACTGGTGTAGCTGTTAAGCTGGCTTATTCCGCTAATCATGCTTCACCTCCTTTCTTTCTCCTTGCCTGTCGTTTAATTGGTTTTTCTTTTGCGCTTCGACGATGATTGTTATATTGTTCGCGCTATCGCTAATGGGATATTCGTCAGCCTTTGAAAAATCTTTCCCTAAATTGAGGGAGATTTATGTTTCAAATTGTATCATATAATTGACTTGAAGAATCATATTTATATCTTATTTGTGCTCTGAATTAGCGGGAAATTGAGAGTGATACACGCATGTCTAAAGGTATTATAAATAACATTGATCCTATGTATGAGTTCATTCGGTCGTTATGAATAAGTATGAACAATAGAGCTCGCAGAGAATATAACAATGGAGACAAATATTTCGAAAGGTGATGAAATATGGTTATCAAAACGAAGCTGATCTGGTGTGCCATTTTCTTTTTAGCATTTCTCAGGATTGTGGCATCATCCGGATTCTGTAAGGATTTGGAACTCGACTCGCGATGGCTGACTCAACCAATCAAATTTAGCGGACAAATTTCAGATTTGCCGGAGGGGGCCTTTGCCTTTTTGGGAGAACCCGAAGCGACAATCGGTGTTTGCAATGATTCGGAAAGAATTTATATCGCGGTAACTTTCAGAGAACCGGAATGGGCGCGAATGATTCAGATGAGTGGGCTGACTATATGGCTTGATGCGAAAGGGAAGAAGCACAAGGATTTTATGATTCACTTTGTCGGCGGTCCTTCAATGGAACAGATCCAATCGCTGTTCGCTCGCAGTGAAGATAGTTCTCAAAGACAAATGCCTCCTGAGTTTCAGGGACGAATGGAAAAATCGGACAGAAATTTCGAACCCAAATTTACTTGCTCTCAGAAGGATTACCTTGTTGAGAAAATGATTCCTATCGATGGGTTTCAGGGACCGGCGGTTGCCTATGGTGTTGATAAAGGCTTTTTCATATATGAATTCAGCATTCCTCTTAAAAAAAGTACCGTGATGTATTATGGGTTGGGCGTTCCCCCGACAAACCGTATCGGGGTTGGTTTGATTTGGGGCGAATCTGACAGAGAAAAAATGGGTGGAGGCAGGCCTGAAATGGGTGGCGAAATGCCTCCCGAAGGGATGGGGAGAGGCAGAGGCGGTGGCATGGGCGGGCAAGGTGGCCCAGTCGGTTTCGGTGGTTTCCCAAGGCAAGACAATTTGCCGCAAAAACAGGA
>JAGVEJ010000201.1 GCA_020058225.1 Candidatus Zixiibacteriota bacterium
TATATTTGTAAATAAATTCACGGGCGGCGTTTAGTCCGCCATCCAGATAGATGGCGCCGATGACCGCCTCAACGGCATCAGAAATTATGGAATTACGATTCCGCCCACCCGATTTCTCTTCCTCGGCTGAAAACAAAATTAAATTATTCAAACCGCAATCCCGCGCCACCGTAGATAAGGAAATTTCATTAACCAGCAGAGCCTTGGTTTTGGTCAAATCCCCCTCATTAAAATCAATATGGGCGTTAAAAAGATATTCGGAAATCAGCATTCCCAACACGGCATCGCCAAGATACTCAAGCCGTTCATAAGATTGGGCGCAATTATTTTGAGAGCGGGCATACGAGCGGTGTGTTAGGGCTTCGAATAGAAGCGAACCATTTTTAAAAAGATACCCGAATTGATGATAAAAGTCACCGACAAGGGTATCCTCCAGTTTTTCCCCTGACCTGTGAAAAACTCTTTTTAAAGAATTAAATATTCTCACTGTTACATGCGACCATTGACTCTGCGGCCGATAATTGATACGTTATGCCCGCCAAATCCAAAGGAATTGGATAGGAAAATATCGAAATGATGTTCCCTCGCCTTGAGAGGAACATAATCGAGGTCGCACGCCGGATCCGGATTTTCAAGATTAATTGTAGGATGCAAAGTATTGTTTTGAAGCGACATTACTGATGTCACCAGCTCAATCGCGCCCGCCGCGCCAAGAAGATGCCCTACCATTGATTTGGTAGAATTAATAGGGATTTTATAGGCGAGCTCGCCAAATACGGATTTTATGGCTTTCGTTTCGGCAATATCCCCAAGAATGGTTGCTGTACCATGGCTGTTGATATATCCCACTTCTTCGCGTCTTATGCCGGCATCGTTAATGGCATTTGACATTGACCTCTTAGCCCCATTTCCGTCTGGGAGAGGAGCTGTCATGTGGTAGGCATCGCAGGTCATACCGGCGCCGATTATCTCGGCATAAATTTTGGCGCCTCTGGCCAAGGCCGATTCCAATGACTCCAGTATAACAATAGCCGCTCCTTCGCCCATAACAAATCCATCTCTATCTTTATCGAAGGGACGAGAAGATTTTTCCGGTTCATCGTTACGAGCGCTGAGCGCTTGCGCCGAACAAAATCCAGCCAGAGACGTGGGCGTTATTGTTGATTCGGCGCCACCGGCGATCATCATATCAGCTTCGCCCCTTTGAATAATTCGGAACGAATCCACTATTGCATGTGAAGATGACGAACAGGCAGAGACAGTCGCATAATTTGGCCCCTTGAAACCAAATCGAATGGCCACTAATCCGGCGCACATATCGATAATCATCATCGGTATGAAAAATGGCGAAACCCGTCCCGGACCGGAATCAAGCAATATTTGATGCTGCTTTTCAAATGTTCCAATTCCGCCGATCCCTGAACCAATAACAACCCCGGCCCTTTCAAGATTAAATTTATCTAAATCAACTCCGGAATCATCGATGGCCATTTGGCTGGCGGCAATGGCATATTTTTCCGACAGATCCATTCGCCGAGCCTCTTTTTTATCAAGATATTTGGCTTCATCAAAATTCTTGATCTCGGCCGCAATTCGGGTGGAGTATTGCGTGACGTCAAAACGGCTTACCATGCCGATTCCGCATTTTCCGTTCACGACCGCCTGCCAATACTCATCAAGGTTACAGCCAAGGGGTGATACCACCCCCATACCGGTGATGACCACTCTAATATTATTCATTTAATAAAATCCGGCTTCCTATTAATTATTTGGCATGCTCTTTAATATATCTGATAGCATCGCCGACAGAAGCGATTTTCTCGGCATCTTCATCCGGAATTTCAATCTTAAACTCTTCTTCAAGAGCCATAATAAGCTCAACCGTATCCAGTGAATCGGCGCTCAAATCCTCCACAAATTTCGCCGACTCCGTGACCTGAGCCGCATCAACACCAAGCTGTTCAACGATAATATCCTTTACTTTCTGTTCAACATCGCCAGACATTGGCACTCTCCTTAGTTTTATAGGTTATAAGTACTAATCACATTAAAAGACCGCCATTCACCCCTATTACCTGACCGGTAATATACCCAGCGGAATCCGATGCCAAAAAAGCAACGACACCGGCGATATCATCGGGAGTTCCCGCCCTCTTAAGCGGGATATTACTTAAGAAAGCATCCTTGGCGGCCTGTGGTAATTTCTCAGTCATCTCTGTCATAATATAACCGGGAGCGATGGCATTTACCGTGATACCGCGACCGGCCAATTCCTTGGCGGCTGATTTGGTCAATCCAATCAACCCGGCCTTGCTGGCGGCATAGTTAGCCTGGCCTGCATTACCCATACAACCAACCACCGATGAGATATTAATGATTCTTCCCGAACGTTGTTTCATCATCACCTTGGCCGCAGATTGGGTTATCAGAAAGGCGCCTTTCAGATTTATATTAATGACTCTATCCCAATCTTCCTCAGACATTCTTATCATTAAAGCATCTTTAGTAATTCCGGCATTATTGACGACAATATCAAGCGTTTGGAATTTGGCCAGAATCTCTTCTATGGTATGCTCCACATCTGATGCATTGGTGACATCGGTTTTTATGGCAATAGCAGTATATCCTTTGCCGATAAACTCCTGTGCGGTGATGTCGGCCAACTCCTGCAATACATCGGAAATCACTACCCGCGCTCCACACTCCGCCAGCTTCTCAGCAATGACCTTGCCAATTCCGCGGGCTGAGCCGGTAATAAGAGCCGTTTTCCCTTTGAAATCCATCATATTTATCCAACCGTAACGGAGTTAAAATTCGTAATATCACTCATTGTGTCAATATTTATTATTTGCGCGTTTTCAAGTTCGCGCTTGGCCATACCCGCCAGAACCTTACCCGGGCCAATCTCTATAAATATATCAATACCATATTCTTTGAAATACCGCATTGTATGATACCACTTGACAGGAGCCGTAATCTGTTCCACGAGAAGCCCCTTAAGATTAGCTGGATTATTCTCGGCCCTACCTGTCACATTTGGGACAATATCAACCTTTGGCTTGCCAAAGTCCAGTCCTTCAAGGAATTTTTCCATCTTGATCCTGGCAGTCTGCATCAATGGAGAATGGAATGCGCCTCCAACCTGTAATGGCATCACCCTCTTGGCGCCTTTCTCTTTACAAAGGCGACCGGCTGATTCAACGCCCGGCAAAGAACCCGAAATAACAATTTGATTTGATGAATTGAAATTGGCCGGCACAACCACGCCGATTTTAGAGGCTTCCTTGCATATTTCAACTATTATATCTTCCTCAAGTCCAATAATGGCGGCCATAGCGCCGAGATTATTGCGGCAGGCTTCCTCCATATAAGATGCCCTCTTGACCACGGCAATTATGGCATCCTCAAAATTTAAGGTTGCCGAAAGCGCCATGGAACCGTATTCCCCAAGAGAATGTCCCGCCGTTAAAGAAGCCATAGGCAAAGAATCCTTCATTACTGTCAAAACCGCCAATGAATGAAGCAATATCGCGGGCTGGGTGAAACGGGTTTCCTTCAAAATTTCAACCGGACCCTCAAATGATATTTTAGCTATATCATCACCAATTTCATTGGAGGCAATCTCATATAATCGGCGTACGGCCGGCTCAGAATCATATAAATCTTTTCCCATACCGACATATTGTGAAGCCTGGCCGGGAAATACTACTGCAATTTTACTCATATCTTATTACCATCTCACTACCGCGGATGCCCATGTCAGACCGCCGCCAAATGCGGTCATTAAAATAATATCATTCTTTTTGAGACGTCCGGCACGATTAGCCTCATCAAGCGCCATTGGCACCGATGCGGATGAGGTGTTGCCATACATGGCTATATTTAAATATACCCTATCCATTGAAATGCCGACCCGTTTGGCGGTCGATTCAATTATCCGGATATTGGCTTGATGAGGTATTAACCAAGTTACATCTTTGCCGGTTAATCCCGCAGAATGGAGAGCTTTCAATGATGCCTCGCCCATCATTCGAACGGCGTGCTTGAAAACCTCGCTTCCATTCATTTTTAAATAAACCTCTGCATCCCGCCCTTTAATCTTCTGACACGGATTAATAGTGCCACCATCAGGTATCCAAAGAAGTTCGGTAAAGCGGCCGTCTGATTTTAAATAAGTGGAAAGTATCCCTCTATCATCAGCAGTTTCTTCCAAAACAACCGCACCGGCACCATCACCAAACAAGACACAAGTATTCCGATCCTTATAATCCGTAATGGAGGATAATTTTTCCACGCCAATAATCAAAATTTTCCTAAATTGCCCTGATTTAATAAAAGCATTTCCGACGGCCAAACCGTTTAGAAAACCGGCACAGGCGGCTACAATATCCATGGCGGCAGAATTATACATTTCCATTTTTTTCTGGACTATGCATGCCAGCGATGGCACTCTATAATCCGGCGTAACTGTGCCAATCAGTATTAGATCAATATCGGCAGGGGTTAAACCGGCCATAGCGATAGCCTTCTGAGCCGCATTGACAGCCATATCACTGGAAAATTCATTATCAGCGCAAATTCTTCGCTCGGAAATTCCGGTTCGACTCAGAATCCATTCATCCGAAGTGTCAACTATCTTCTCCAAGTCAAAATTAGTCAGACGGCGAGTCGGTGCGTATGAGCCTAATCCGGTTATTAACCCGTTTATTTTCTTGTCCATTATTATTTCCGTTATTATTACTTGCCAATTCTTCCCGAATATTATCAGCAATTCTATGACGCACCATTTCCATCGCCACTATAACGGCATTTTTGATGGCTTTGGGAGAAGAAGAACCATGACATATAATGGAAACCCCATCAATACCAAGAAGCGGCGCTCCCCCATATTCGGAATAATCAAAAGTCTTGCGCAGACGTTTCAGGAATGGCGATAGAAGGCCGGCCCCAATTCTGGAGAAGACATTGGTTTGTATCTGGTGCTTAATTGATGAAGTCAGAAATTTCTCCACCGATTCTGCAAATTTCAACAGCACATTCCCGACAAACCCATCGGTGGCAACAACATCAACCTCACCTGTTAAAATATCTCTGCCTTCAACATTTCCAATAAAGTTAAGGTCGGATTTTTCAAATAATTCATGGGTTGCCAAGACCGTTTCGTTCCCCTTGCTTCGCTCTTCTCCGATGGAAAGAAGCCCGACCTTGGGCGAGGTGCGGCCACCCATAAGCGAAGCGTAAATGGAGCCCATCAATCCAAATTGAAAAAGATGAACCGGTTTGCAATCAACATTGGCGCCAACATCAATTACCAAGGTTGGTTTTCCCTTTAAATTAGGAAAAAAGGACACAATGGCAGGGCGGGTTACACCCTCAATACGACCCAAAATCAATATCGATGAAGCCATTACGGCGCCGGTATTCCCCGCCGATACAAAAGCATCCGCCCGACCTTCTTCATGCATCATAAGGCCGATGGCAATCGATGACGTTTTCTTTCTTATGCCCTCGGTGGCGGTATCACTCATAGCGACGGCATGTGGTGCGTTTTCAATCAGGATATTTTTGGGAAGATTGGGTTGATTCTTTATAAAATCATTAATGATTTCAATCTTGCCCACAAATACCAATTTGAGCGCATCTCCGACCTGAGTAGCCGCCATAAGCCCCCCCTCCATAATGGATTTGGGACTGACATCCGCTCCCATGACATCAAGGGCAACTGTAATTGGTTTTCCGTTGCTGACCATAAATAAGCTGGAAATATGACTTAAATCAGGCTTCTTTCGGAGTGGTTATCTGATTCCCCTTATAAAAACCGCAATGCGGACAAATATGATGCGGCAATTTAGGCTGATGGCAATGATTGCATTCCACCACATTGGGGGCTGTCAATGTCCAGTGCGTTCTTCTTCTCCGACCGCGGGTTCTCGAATGTCTTCGTTTTGGTAGTGGCATAATATGATCCCATTTATACTATAATATTATTCCAACAGGTCTCGCAATCCTTCCCATCTCTCATCCGCTTCTCCCCCGCGACATTCACATGATTCTTCATTCAAATTTACGCCGCAATTGGGACAAAGACCTTTGCAGTCCTCATTACATAACGGTTTTGAAGGAAGGGATAGAATTAATGATTCCCTTATTATTTCATTCAAATCTACAACAGGCTTATTCGCTCTTACATAAATAATATCTTCTTCTTCCATACCCTTTTGGGGAATTTTGGCATCCGATGTTTTTATTATAAAACTCAAATCGCCGGAAAGTTCCCCATCGAAAGGATTCAAGCATCGTGAACATTCCTGCTCTATTGGTACAGAAACAAAACCATGGCAATAAAATTCCTCGCCAACTTTCTGAATGTCTATTCTGACGCTCATTACGTCCTTAAACGAAACCCCTTCAATTTCATATTCCCTGCTATCCGCTTCCACGTCGGCAATAAATTCCGCTGGGAAGCTATCAAACTCTCTGATGTCGAAATTCATAGCCAGAAAAATTACGCAAGGATGGCAATAAAGTCAAGCCAAAAAAAACTGATGGAAGTGGTTGACATTTGGGCAGTTGCAAGACACAATTTAATCCATGGCCATTAAACTGATTTTCATAAATATTTCCCAATAGAAATCATTTAAGGTTTCACCATAACTGTCGAAACCGTAGGGGCTCGCCGCGGCGAGCCCTTGCCCAAGCCCACACAAGGGGCTTGTTGAAAAAGTGTATGTTATGGCAATTGTGCACCATTCAAATTCACCGCCGTACCCCGACCTATCATCCTCCGCCGCGGCGGGGGAACCAGAATGCGGTGACTATCTTGTCCGTCTTCGGCCGTCGGGCTCCGGCTCTTGACGGACCGGATTCGGCATGGACGAACACCTATGCGGCTGATTTCCGGATGTCCCGATTGAAGTCAGGACATGACACTTTCTGGGTCTTGGCGCTCAAAAATATGCTTTTCCCTATTAATGGGGGTTTTTCAACAGTCCCCAAGGGTTTGATAAATCAAACCCCTACAAATACAAAGGACCCCCAAAGCGAGGGGAGACATTGTGTCGAGCCCACAAGGGGCTCGACCTACTTTTTCAACAGTCCCCGCCGCAGTGGGTCGGCTACCAGTTACTCTATTCGGAAATAATTGGTGAGAATCAGTCTATTCGATAACATACAAAATAAATGCGGCAGACAATTAATCTGCCGCACTTTTAATTTAACAGAATCTCTATTAATTATTCGGTATCATAACCGGCAAGACGGATACGATTGAACGCTCTTTCATATGCCCGCCGGGCTCTGGCTATGTCGATATTGCCTGCCGTATCGGCGAGTCTTTTCTTCGCCCGGCTAAGGGCATCTTTGGCTCTTTCAAAATCGATATCGGTGGCAAATTCAACCGAATCAGCCAATAATGTAGCATGATTGGCTGAGACTTCAAAAAAACCATACGAGACACAAAATAATATCTCTTTGCTCGATTTATCCTTGATAGTAAATTTGCCGGGAACGATTGCGGTTATAAGGGGCGCATGGTCGGTTAGAACTCCGAGGTATCCCTCGCTACCGGGGACAACTACCGAAGTTACTTCACCCTCGTAAAAAATCTTCTCAGGCGTTACAATTGATAAATTGAACATACTGCTTCCGCTTATTTCATTTTCTCATAGTTGGATAGAACTTCATCAATTCCACCGACCATATAGAAGGCCTGTTCCGGGATATGATCAAATTCTCCCGAAATCAGACGGGCAAATCCCTTGACTGTATCCTCAACTTTCACATATTTGCCGGCTCTGCCGGTAAATTCGGAAGCTACATAGAAAGGTTGTGACAAAAATTTCTGGATTCTTCGGGCTCTGCTTACGGTCAACTTGTCATCTTCAGAAAGCTCATCAATGCCAAGAATGGCGATAATATCCTGCAGGTCTTTATATCTTTGCAAAATCTGTTGTACCGTTCGCGCTACCCTATAATGCTCTTCACCAACAATATTCGGGTCGAGAATTCTTGAAGTTGAAGCCAGCGGGTCAACGGCAGGATAAATCCCCAACTCGGCAATCTGGCGCGACAACACGCTGGTGGCATCAAGGTGCGAGAAGGTGGTAGCCGGAGCCGGGTCGGTTAAATCATCGGCCGGCACATAAATTGCTTGCACCGATGTAATCGAGCCGGCGGTGGTCGATGTAATGCGTTCCTGAAGAGCGCCCATTTCGGTGCCGAGAGTCGGCTGATAACCTACTGCAGAAGGCATTCTTCCAAGAAGCGCCGACACTTCCGAACCGGCCTGTACGAAACGGAAGATGTTATCTATAAAAATGAGCACGTCCTGATGTTCTTCGTCGCGGAAATATTCGGCCATGGTAAGACCGGCCAAAGCAATACGCAGTCTGGCTCCCGGAGGTTCATTCATCTGGCCGAAGACCATAACCGTCTTGGCAATAACTCCGGAATGATTCATTTCCAGCCAGAGATCATTACCTTCACGGGTTCTTTCACCAACGCCGCAGAATACTGAATAGCCGCCATGTTCGGTGGCAATATTGCGAATCAATTCTTGAATGATAACAGTTTTGCCCACACCGGCGCCGCCGAATAGACCCACTTTGCCGCCCTTGGGATACGGCTCAAGCAAGTCAATAACTTTAATACCGGTTTCAAACATCTTGGTGGCGGTATCCTGTTCTTCGAAAGTCGGAGACGGACGATGAATAGGGTATGATTTCATACCTGACGGCATAGGTCCACGTTCATCAATCGGCTGACCAATCAGGTTAAATACGCGACCCAATGTTTTCTCGCCGACCGGAACTCTAATCGGGCTACCGGTGTCAATAGCGCTCATGCCGCGAACCAAGCCATCGGTCGAGGCTAATGCCACGCAACGGACAATATTATCTCCGATATGCAAGGATACTTCGACGGTTAGGTCAATATTTTTTTCCTTATCTACTATCTTTAAAGCATTGAGTATCTGTGGCAGTTTGTCAGATTCAAATTCACAGTCAACAGTTGGTCCGATGATCTGCACAATTTTCCCAATATTCTCAGCCATTGCAAACTACTCCATATATCATATATTATTTTTCGCGAATTTAACCTTTCAAGGCCTCAGCGCCGGATACAATCTCCAGCAATTCTTTAGTAATTGATGCCTGACGGGCCTTGTTGTACTGCAGAGTGAGCGCATCTATCATCTCACCGGCATTCTTGGTCGCCGAGCCCATAGCTATCATACGAGTGCCATGCTCGGATGCAAATGAATCCGCCAAGGCGGTAATCATTTTAGTAAGGGCGTAACGCGGCATAAGATTGGCAAAAATCTTATCCGGCGATGGTTCAAAAATATATTCAATATTTCCGCCCTTTTTTTCATCAATGGCCGGTCGTTCCACCGGCAGATAACGCGATGTCGTAACTTTATATCTAACAGTTGAAATAAATTGGGTATAAATCAGCACGATTTCATCAGTCTGGCCGCTCAAAAAGCGATTGGTCAGAAAGTCAACCACCTCGCGAGCTTTGGGGTAATCTAAATTCCCGGACCAGTCATTAAATCTGCCAACTATCTCAAATTGTCTTCTTTTATAGAAGTCAGAACCTTTTTTTCCAATAAGAACCAATTCAACTTTGTCCTTATCTTTTCCCTCCAGCCATTCCCACGATTTGCGAATCAAATTGGCATTGAAGGAACCACAGAGTCCGCGATCTGAGGTTATCAGGACCAAAGTCTGTTTTTTAACTTCTCTTTTTTCGAAGAAAGGATGAATCATTTCTCCGGATGCGGCGGCAGACAATGATTCCAAAATATGATCCATTTTTTCAGAATAAGGACGAACCTGCATCACCTTCATCTGGGCTTTTCTCAGCTTGGCCGCCGCTACCATCTCCATCGCCTTGGTAATCTGGCGGGTGGAAATAACCGAGCGAATCCGTTTTCTTACATCTCGAAGTGATGGCATATTATTTCTTCACAAATTGCTCTTTGAATTGTTCCACAGCCTGTTTTAATTTGGCAATGGTATCCGCCGATAGGTCTTTCTCTTTGGTTATAGCATGTTCAATATCGGGAAATTTCTGAGCGCAGAACTCAGAGAAACCTTTTTCATAGTCGGCAATTCTTTTGGTCGGAATATTGTCCAGATATCCATTTACTCCATTCCAAATAATCATCACCTGACGAGAGAGCGACATCGGTACATACTGCCCCTGCTTGAGCAGTTCTACCATCTTTTCACCGCGGGTAAGCTGTCTCTGGGTCACTTCATCAAGGTCGGAGCCAAACTGTGCAAAGGCCGCCAGCTCACGGTACTGAGCTAAATCAAGTCTCAGAGAACCGGCCACCTTTTTCATAGCCTTGGTCTGAGCATTGCCGCCCACACGAGACACTGAAATACCGACGTTAATGGCCGGACGAATACCGGAGAAGAACAGGTCGGATTCAAGGAATATCTGGCCGTCGGTAATTGAAATTACGTTGGTCGGTATATATGCCGACACGTCACCGGCCTGGGTTTCAATAACAGGCAATGCGGTGAGCGAACCGCCGCCCAAATCATCTTTCAACTTGGCGGCTCTTTCCAAAAGACGGGAGTGAAGATAGAAAATATCTCCCGGGTAGGCTTCGCGTCCCGGCGGACGTCTCAAAAGAAGCGACAACTGGCGATACGCCTGAGCATGCTTTGACAAGTCATCATAAATGACTACCGCATGCCTGCCGGTGTATAAAAATTCTTCGCCCATGGTGCATCCGGCATACGGAGCGATAAACTGCATCGGAGCCGGATCAGAGGCATTGGCCGCCACCACCGTAGTGTATTCCATTGCGCCGAAGCCCTCAAGGATTTTTACCACTTTGGCAACCGTTGAGGCCTTCTGCCCGATAGCGACATATATGCAAAATATATCGCCGCCTTTTTGATTGATAATGGTATCGATGGCCAACGCCGTTTTCCCAGTCTGGCGATCGCCAATGATTAGCTCGCGCTGCCCGCGGCCAATCGGAATCATAGAGTCAATAGCTTTAAGTCCGGTTTGCACCGGTTCTTTCACCGGTTGACGTTGAACCACATTCGGAGCGTTTCCTTCGAGAATCCTGAATTTATCGGTAACAATCGGCCCTTTGCCGTCTAACGGCTGTCCAATCGGATTTACCACGCGGCCGATCAGGGCATCGCCAACCGGTACCTGAGCCACTTTGCCGGTGCGACGCACAGTATCGCCTTCCTTGATGTCGTTGGCTGAACCAAAAATGGCGGCGCCAACGTTATCCTCTTCAAGGTTCAGCACCAAACCCATAATATTGTTGGGGAACTCTATCAGCTCCGACATCATTGCATCTTCAAGACCCCAGATACGAGCAATGCCGTCACCAACCTGCAGTACCGTCCCAACCGACTCCATCTCCAGCTTGGTTTCGTAACTCTGGACTTCTTTCTTTATTATTGAAGAGACTTCTTCCGGATTCAATCCCATATCTCTCTACCTCTATTGAAAATATATTTCTTCAATTTTATTATTGCCCGGAAATATATTCCGGTCAATTCAGCAAGAGTCTTAACCCGTCAGTTTCGGCAAACTCTATATCGCAAATTCTTTCCAATAACTTTCAAGAAGACGGCTTCCGTCTTCTCAATGTACTTTCACCCTCATCAGCTTGTTTCTTAACAAACTCAGATGATATTTTACGGAACCATCAATAATCTGATTCTGAAGAATAACTATCATACCGCCGATGATTGATTTATCTATTTTCTCTTCCAGTTCAATTTTCATTGAGGTCTTTTTGGCCAGTTGTTCAATTAAAGATTTTCTTTCAGAGTCGGATAGAGAAATGGTCGTGATGCAAGTTGCTCTGGAAATGCCTCTTTCCGCACGGACCAAACGATCAAATTCATCGATAATTTCCGGAAGGAAATTGATGCGATGTTTATCCGTTACAACAAAAAGAAAATCGAGGAACGGCTTTTCCAGCCGGCTCTGAAACACCTTTTTCAACAAATCAATCTTATGCTTCTCGAGCACTTGAGGAGCCGACATGAAATCAAGAAAGGTGCTGTCCTTCTTCAAATAGACGGCCAGCGCATTGAACTGATCCCAGGCCTTATCGAGTAGTTTTTTCTCTTTGGCCAAATCAAACAGGGCATGACTA
The DNA here is from genome assembly GCA_020058225.1 of Candidatus Zixiibacteriota bacterium. Lineage (GTDB taxonomy): Bacteria > Zixibacteria > MSB-5A5 > GN15 > PGXB01 > JAGVEJ01. Next base: position 12,149 of record JAGVEJ010000201.1, read on the forward strand.
TATTTTTTGGCAACCTGTTGTGCTAACATGAGTCCTTATGCCTTTTCAATGCCATTGATAAATTTATCAATCAGCTGTCTTTCTTTTTTCTCGTCCAACTTCTCGTGCAAAATCTTCTCGGCGGCAGTCATGGTAATTTTTACCATATCTTCCTTAAGCTGAACTTTCGCCTTGGCGATATCGCGGTCAAGCTGTTCGGCTGTCCGGGCAACTATTCCGCGCGCCTCGGTCTGAGCGCCGGCTTTGATTTCAGAAGCAACCTTATTGGCTTCATTAACGGCCTCGGAAATTTTCTGCCTCCGCTCAGCTTCGATATTTTTCAGCTTATCTTCATAATCAGCTTTCAACTGAGCCGCTTTGGCTTTTTCGTCATCGATTCTTTGAAATTCGTCTTTGATTTTTTGGCGCCGCTCATCCATCATGGAGAGTAGCGGCTTCCATGCGAATTTCTTCATAAGGAAGACGGTAATAAGAAAGCCGACTATATGGGTTACTACCTGCGCAAGTTCTATATTCATTTATTATCTCCAACAATTAATCCGACGGCAGATAATAAAGATGCCGTGCGGGTTGGTAGATTGTATCGTTGCCTAATCAATGTCCGCCAATTTTGCCCATAAGTAGAAGCAGGCCAACGAGAGCGTAAATGGTCAACGCCTCGATAAAGGCGGCGCCAATGATCATACCGGTCTGAATTTTGCCGGCCGCTTCCGGCTGACGCCCTATAGCCTCCATCGCCGAACCAACCGCCCGGCCAAGGCCCAATCCTGAACCGATCGCCGCGATCGAGACCGCAATCGGAAGTGCAAACGATAATGCAGCTTGGTAATCCATTGTTTCCTCCTAACTAATGACTCTTATTGCATAAAGTTATTGTATTCTAATGATGATGCTCCTCATGCGGCAGAACCATAAAGAAATATATGCTCGAAAGCATGGTGAACACCAAAGCCTGTATTGTCGAAGTCAACATCGCCAGCAGAATAAACGGTATCTGGAACGGAAAGCCAATCGGCGAACCAAACATATTCATGAACATGATACCCAGCGAAACAAATGCGGCGATCAGAATATCTTCACCGGTAATATTTCCAAAAAGACGCAAAGCCAGTGAGAAAGGTTTGGCCAGTTCGCCGATTAAGTGAATCGGCAGATTGATCGGTGATAGGCACCAGGTAATCGCATCGGTCGGCGAACCAAGCAAATGATGAAAATATCCCCATGGTCCCAAACGTCTAATACCGGTGTACTGAACATATAAAAATACCGTTATGGCCAATGCCGCGGTAGTATTTATCGATGATGTCGATGACTTGAAAAACGGAATTAGCCCGATTAAATTCATAAACCATATATATAAAAACAGCGTCCCCAAAAATGGCACAAAATGACGGCTTTCTTTCCCCATCACCGAGTAGAAAAGATTATCCAGAGCTTCCAAGATCATTTCGACCAGATTCTGAAGTTTCCCCGGAATCATTTGTCTTTTGCTATAGGTGATAACGGCTATGGTAATCATCATCAAGGCCACAAACATGGCATAGATAAGGGCATCATAATGATGCGCAAATGATTTGTTAATAAAGGTCAGCAAATTGGGGAGTTCATGCGATTCCTCACCGGCCGCGGCCACCGTATCGGCAACAGCCTCTCTGGCTGTGGCAATATATATTTGTAAATGACTAAACACTTTTCAGGCTTTCCTGTTTTTCGTTTGAGTCAATATAGTCTAATTTCATCAATGTTCGACCGGCCGCTTTCAACACAATCACCAGAAGATTCAGGGTAAATCCGGCCAATAAAAGTAATTGGCTGAAATAATCGGAAACCATCAAAAAATATCCCGAAACATATAAAAGCGGGAACTTAATAAATAACACAACTAAAGCAGTCGCCTTGTCGGCGCCATCCAGCCTTAATGTTGAACGAACCAGCAAAGATAAAAAGTAAAGATTCACCATTCCCCAGATTATGCCGGTAAATACAGAAATGGCCGGTCTGAAACCATAATAATAAGAGCCGAATATCAAAATTAAGAGACCCAAAATTCCAGTGGTCTTAAGAGTTCTTCCTATGAAACCAGTATCAACGGTCATTGTTTTCGTTATCTTCGGACTCTTTTTCAGCCCGTTTTATCAACTTATATATTTCCCGACCGGATGAGATAAAACCAAAAATCAAAAATAAAATCAGGAGATATGGTTCAGTTCCAAGCTTTGAATCCAGCCATTTCCCGATAAAGAAGCCAACCAACGGCCCAACGGCAAGTAAAATCGGGATTGTGCCAAGTAATCCAAGTTGTCTGAACTCACTTCTGCCCTTTCTTTTCCTAGGTTTTTTTAATCCGGGCAACTTTCACCCATTACACAAAATTAAGATTCAGAAAATAAAGGCAAGAAATTCGGTTGTCAAGCAAAAAGTGAAATTTTTCACTTATTACAGATTTTCCCAAAATTTATTATGGATTGTATTAGCTAAAATTGGATTCCGGCTGACGCCCGAAAAGTCTCATCCAATTCGCTATTATAGAGATAATTAAAATCAAAGGTTAGCCTGTTAATACGAACCCCGAGACCGGTCGTAAAATCACCGGCATCAAGCCCGGTTCGACCAAATAATATTTCCCGGTAGGAAATTTCGAGGCCAAAATGTGAATCCAAGGAGATTTCTCCCATGTCCACTTGGGCGGCTTTTCTTCTGCCCTCAAATTTTATATCGCCTGAAATTGCCAAACGACCCATAATATTTCCAATTGGCCGACTGTAAGATATTGCCGGTTTTATTGTTGGCAAAATTGATTCAGTATTGCCATTGGAATATTTTATAAAACCCGTGGTTATATCTACAGCAGACAACCCCAGCATTAAAGACGAGCCTGCCTTATAAAGCAAACCGGCATCAAATGATGCCCCAAACCCGGATTGGGAAGGTATATCGCGGAACAATACTCTAATGGTTGCCCCCAAATCGACTTTGCCTCTTGGTTTCATTGAAAAAGAAGCGCCTACATAAAAATCGCCATGTGATTTATTATCAACAGCATAAGGACGACCGGTTTGAGGATTCACATCGGTTATTTTTATCCCATTGCCGCCCAAGTAATATAAATAAAAACCATATCCTTTAATGGGACATGAGCAGTCCGGTCGTAATTTGGTGAAGGCAACAAAATCGTGATTTAGCAAAGAGCCAAAAGTTTCGCCATGCATGGCCAGAAGGTTATTTCCCTCCAAATAATTCAAGCCGGCAGGATTCCAATAAACGGTAGAAGCATCAAATGGTCCGGCAATTGTGGCGGCCCCCATCGCAAGGGCCCTACCTCCCGCGCCAAGAGAAAATGAATCTCCGGCATATTTTGCCCCCTCAGCAGAAATTGCCAAGGTTGCTGATATCAGGACGGCTAAAAACAATCTTTTTGTCATAATTGCCACATTATAAGAACGCAAGTTCCTTTATACAATTTAAACAATTATTAAAAGAAAAAGCCGACAGGTTTTTGCTACCTATCGGCCATATTGTCAATTTAATTCATTCTCTTTTAATGCGAATCGCCCTTATTATCTTTCTTCCCATCAACTTTTTTGCCGGCACATTTTTCCGAAGTAATATCGCAGGTTGCGCCTCTGGTGGTAGTTGATGTTGAAGTAACTGATGCTGGAATTATTTCGGCTTCGTAACCCGTCTTGGTAACCAATTCCGCCAGCTTTCCCTTCTCCACCTTTTCCGGATCGTAGCAGACCACTGCTTTTCCCGTTTTATAATCAACTGAAATGACCTTGATTACCCCTTTATCAGATTTAAGCGCTTCCTGAATCTTCTGCTCGCATCCGGTACAGGTCATTCCCTTTATGGAAAGTGTCAAATCGGCACATTTGCCTTTATAATCGCAACAGGCATCGGCGCCGGCTGTCTTGGTTGTGCCGGAATGTGGGCATCCCTTGGCATCAGCGGTTGTCGCCGTGGTTGATGCGTCGGTATTTGCCTTCGATGATTCTCCCCCAATTAGTTCTGCCGCACAAGAATGAGGTTTTGTCGTGCTCGAGATTGAGGCTTTTTCGGCGCATTTTGAGCCATCACCAGCCAAAGCTAAATATGGCACTGCCACCAACGCCAAACCAACTACAAGCAACAGAGTTGCGACTGATTTCTTTCTCACTTTTTCCTCCAATGGTGTGTAATTACTGTTATGGTGTAGTTTATACAAATCTCTTTAAATTGTCAAGCTTTTTATATTTGATATTGGACTTATATTATCTAATATATGTCGGTTAAACATTTATCGATAATGAAAAGTTCCCAAAATTATTTTTTTGAAGATAATGGCCAAAGCTATCTTAAGGATGAGTGGTTCGCCACAGCGTGTTCTTTCCGGTGTTACGACCGCATTAATTAAATATTGAGAATCACTATCGATAACAAAAAAAGGCCCCATCTTGCGATGGGGCCTTTGGCTGGATAATAAGAAATGAGGGAATTTATATGTTCCACCAATAATTGGCCTTAATCAGAAAGGTATTGGCTTGCGGTGTGGCAAAGAGGTCGCCAAACTCACGAGAGAATTTAAACTGACCAAAACCATCAAGAGATTCCTCGCGGGCATGTGTCCAAACAAGATATAGAGTTGAGCCGGTGCGATATTCCCAGCGAAGAATCAAATTAAGATTTAGCGCTTTGTAGTTGAAATCGTTTCTATCATAATCGATTTGATAGGCGGTGTCATCCACAGGTTCATATTTATCAGCCGCAATCAATTTCTTTATTTCATCAAAATCACCGGTGGAGAAATAAAATTGGGTAAACCATTGCAGGGTTAGATTTCTTGTGAAGGTATATGTTCCGCGAAGATTGAGATCAAATTCATCATTATCGAGGGAGCCAAAAATCGGCAATGTATCCTGCCCTATACCCATCCAATAATCCAGATTGCGGCTGGGGGCAAAACTCGCCCCGAGCGACAATTCGAGATTCGCTCTTGGTCTCAGGTTGCTCCAGACCGAATAGGCATTATATATGCCATATCTGCCCTCTCCCTGGCCATAATTTAGCTCCCAGAAAATTTTATTGGCTTCATTGGTATTAAAATTTATCCAGAACTCCGTGCCCGATGGCTGTATCCAGAGACCATATCCACGTGTTTCCATATCATCATAAACTTTGTCAGATATTCCTCGCCCGGCGCTAAGCCACCAGTTATTGGTAAATCCGAGGCTACCGTTGATATTCCCCCCTTTTTCTATTCGGTAACCATCGAGATTTTTGGCATACCAGTAATTAAAATTCAAACGGATATACTTGATTATTGAGAATTTCTTATTGCTTCTCAATTGAAGCCATCCGTTATCTCCCCATTGTGAATTGCGATTAATATAGCCAAGGCGATTCCAATTCACTTTGTCATCAAGATAGTAATAGGTAAAAGTACCGCGGACGATCTTGCCCCCAACTCTCTGGAGGTAGGTAGCTCCTCCATACCCTTCCGTTCCCGGGCCATTATTAGTGCCGATCAGCATTCCTCGCCAATTATATTTATTATCAAGGAAGGAGAGCATCCAATCTGCCGAACCGGTATAGGCATCGGGGCGATCTTTTTGATTGGCGGAAGTGAACATCCCACCGATAAAAGAATTACCCATTATATCCTGTTTTACTCGGGCGACGGTATAATTGGCCAATGGCTCGACAACCCCTTTATAAGTTGGAGAATCAGGCAGAGTATCAGTTTTATACTTCGCCGATTCTTCCTGCGTCATGGTATTCAGAATCCCAATGGAAGTTCCGGTCTCGGTTTTTCCGGTTAATTTAAGAGCGCTTAAAATTGTCGTTTGGCGTGGGTAATCAATGTAATAGGCGGCATTTTCAAACTCGGTACATGGCGATCTTCCTATGCGGCGTGAATAGAATTGATTGAAAAATTCCGTATTGAAAATTTCGGTCCCTTCAAGGAAAAAGGGACGCTTTTCCTCATATTGAGTTTCAAAGACACTAAGATTTATTACGGCTTCATCGGATTCAACCTGCCCAAAATCAGGATTGATAGCGGCATCAAGCGTGAGCGCCGAAGATATTCCGTATTTGATATCGGCTCCGATATTGGAAATAAATTCGCGGCCATCGGCATTTCCCCGTGAACTTGGCTCAGTCATTTCATAGGAAACCAAATAAGGCATTGTTTCAAGTCTTCCCGGTGGCTCAATCCCTTTAATTCCAGCCAAATGCCCAAATCGTGAAACTCCGGCAGTTTCTGAAGATGGCACGAATTGCCATCGGGCATCCTCATTTCTTCTGGGAATATTTCTTGAGAGATTAATTCCCCAGATATATTCTTCGGTCTTCGAGAATCTTAGGGCTGAGTAGGGAATTTCAAATTCCGCCGTCCAGCCCCAATCAGTCATTTTTGTCGAAGCGGTCCAGACAGCATCCCAAGTGTCATCATCCATGTCATTATCATATAACAAGATATCACAAAGCACACCGCTGACATTAACCCCAAAAAAATAGGCGGTGCGATGATCATGATGGGAATCAATTCTAATGGCCACCCTATCGGATGCAGGCCAGCGATCTCTTCTCGTTAGCTGTTTAATGATTCGATCAGGTTCCTTGTCGTAACACCAGAATCCAACATAAAGCGCTTCATCATCATATAGAATTCTTACATAGGTTGACTCGGAGGCCGATTCGCCTTCATCGGGCTCAGTCTGACGAAAACCATAAATAGTCGCCGCAGTTTGCCATGCTTCTTCATTGAGATGGCCATCGATTCGAATTTTAGTATCAGTTCTAACCGCCACGGCTGTTTTTAGGGTATCAGCGATAATTTCTGATGGCCTGGCAGATGAGAGAAAAATTGTTAGAATTAATGATATTACAAAGAGCCAAAAACGCAAACTGCACATTAGAAATCCTCCGCTCCGATGGATAAACCAATTTATATTGCACAATACGGCCTTTGGCATGACAATGTTTCAGATATGTTCTTGACAGTCTTTTGATTCAAAGATATATTGAACTATCGGGCTGATTGAATTGGCGATAGCCCGCCACCTCACAGATTTACTACAAAGGAGTCACAATTTCAAAATATGTGAAATGAATTTCTCTTTCCGAAATAATGTCGATATGCGATGGAATAATATAAGAGGTTTCATGGCGGGATTAATTGTATCGAACTGCAATATAATGAATTGGCCATGGATTTTTTTGATGCAGGAATAATTGCAGATTATAAAAATTGATTGTTGGCTGGCACGGTGTTTGCGAAAGACCTTATGACCACGGGTTAATTTAATTATGAAATATATTCTGAAGATAAAATACGCAATTCTGCTCTGGCTCTTTTTATGTCTGATAGTCGGTATTCAAGCCAGTTCTGCAAGCCAAATCGAAAGAGAAAGAAGACATAAAGATAAATTCAACCAGCCTTTTCTGCCGGATATTTCCCAAATTGAGAATCAGGTCATACCACTTAAAAGCAACTTAGCGACAGATTTGAGATTATCGGAGTCTATTTCGCCCGCCACATTCAAACAGGGTTCATCATCGATGGCCTTTATTGATAGCGGCAAAATTGCGATTGCCTGGCAAGATGACCGATTGGGAAGCATGAAAATATTTGCCCAGATTATCGATACCGCAGGCAATTTTATCGGCAAGGATTTCATGGTTATCGGCCGACAGGATGGGTATGACCTGATCGAACCGAAAATTATTTCAGCCCATGCAGGGGGCTTTTATCTGGCATGGCTGGATTTATCAGCCCGCAAAATTTATGCGGCTAAGTATGATCTTTCTTTTAATCGCATTGTAGAGCCTTTTATCATCAATGATTCCTCAAGCTTGAGCTGTGCCGGCCTTTATGATATGGATTGCTTCAATGATGACCGCCTGGTGGTGGTATGGGAAGATTGTTCGGACGGAAATGAAATTTCGCTAAGGGTATTTGATTCGACCGGTATAGCCATTTCAGAAATTGTAAAAGTTAATTCGGGTATAATAACTAATAATCTCTGGCAACCATCGATCGCAGTGATTAAAAACGGCTCTGAGATGGGTATTGTTTGGGAAGATTATCGTAATGGCAATGCCGATATATATATGCGTCTGATGAATTCCGATGGCGTTCCAATTGATGCTGAGTTTCCTCTTGTATCCGCGGCCTATGACGACTCTGCCCAATATCTTCCATCAATTGCCTTTTCCGGTAATGATGGATATGCGGTTGGCTGGCTCGATAATCGCGATGGGAAGCAAAGAGCCTATCTACAGAGAGTTTTGCCCGGCGGAATTAAAGTTGGAGATAATAACAAAATCTCTGATAGTGATTCCTTATCCGAGGATTGGGATATAACATTGGCAGTAAATTCGGAGAATAAATTGGCGGCTTCATGGGCTTCAATCGGGCAATCGGGCCGAATTGTTCTTCAAAAATTCGGCGATGGATTTGCTCCCTCCGGTTCAACCATAACAACCAATCAATTTCTGTCTGGCAATAGATGGGAAACCGGTATCGCTTATGGATTCGGCGGGCGGTTATTTTCCAGCTGGACAGATTTCCGCAACGGTAATCCGGATATTTTCTTTCAGGGAATAGATACAAGCGGCGTCGCTATTCTGAGCGTTGAGAAAAAAGTAAATGACGATTCCAAGGGGGCTCATTCCATGGAACCGGATATTGTTCCCATTGATCAGAATAGGAACGGAGTGGTTTTTACCGATGCTCGCTATGATGATGGAGATATTTTTATTCAATTGGTCGGGGCAAATGGGAGTCTGATCGGGAAAAATATAAGAATTAATTCAGATTCCTTTTATGTATCTCAGTCGGAGCCGGCGATTGCGGCGGCTTCTCTAAAAACGTTAGTGGTTTGGAATGATAGCAGGGCAGTAACCGGCGTAACCGGTTCCCGCATTTTCGGGAGATTTTTAAACTATAATGGCGGTTTTCTGGCAAGTGATTTCTCAATCTCGGATTCAAGCAATATCTCTCCCAAAAGTAATCCGGCCCTTGCCTTTGCGCACAATGATAATGCCCTTGTGCTTTGGGCCGAAAACAGGGGCGGCACAAGTCATATAATCGGCCGATTCGTGAAACAACCATCAACCATTATCGGTGATGATTTCGAGATTTCCATTCAGGGTATCGAGTATGATAATACCGATATCAATATTGGGCGGGATGGCAATAATATTTTCACAGTTGCCTATTTATCGCATGCATTATCAGGCGCTATTGCAGTTTCAATATGCAGATTATCCGAGAATGGCGCTCAGCTGAGCCGTTTCTCTTTTGCATCTGATATTCCCAATATGAACATCAATGATATTGCGGTGACAGTGAATGATTCCGGCGATATTTATCTATTATGGCAAGGAATTGGGTTGGCGCATCATATATATTTGACCATCCTCTCCCCCGACGGAAATATCAAAAATCCGACTTTTGAAATAACGAACAACAATGGCATAAATCCGCAGGAGCCGGATATCAGCATTAATGACAATGGATATCTTATGGCTTCATGGGTGGATTCACGTAATGGCAGGCGACAAGCCTATTATCAATTATTTTTAGGTGATATGACTCCATTTGAATCCAATACTCCGGTTTCCGATCAGAGTGTCGAATTTATGGCATCACCGGCAGTGGTTTCATATCGCGGACGAGCCTGGATTAGTTGGGTTGATCCCAGAAGCGAAGGCTTAAATATCTACCTAACTCAGAACCTTCTTATAACCACCGATATAGATGATTGGCATAATGATTTACTGCCATTCGGATTTGCCTTGAATCAGAATTACCCAAATCCATTTAATCCGCATACCAATATTGAATTTTCGATTCCTAACCTCAGCGTAATTAAAATTTCGATTTATAATATGCTTGGCCAAAAAGTAAAAACATTGGCTAATGGACTTTTCGATGCCGGCCATTATTCTCTTGAGTGGGATGGGAATGATTCCTCTGGCCGAAAAGCCGCCAGCGGAGTATATTTATATAAATTACATACCGAAGGATTCGAAATATCGAAAAAAATGATATTGCTTAAATAGCTTCTTAGTTGGAGGAATCGAGGATGAGAGGCCAAGTCTTTCAATTTATAAAAATATTAATTCTTGCTTTGTGGGTAATACCGGCTGACGCACAGGTGCCGCTTCAAACTACCCCTTTTTGGCAAACGACAGAAACTAATGTCTATTCCACCGGAATGATCTGGCGCGATGCCAACAATGATGGGTATATTGATGTTTTCTTTTCCAATGGCAATGATATGGCCAAGGCGCAAAATTTCATTTATCTTAGCCATTATGGCGCCATGTTAACCAAGGCATCCTGGTACTCGGCGAATGCCGAATATTCCGGTCATTGTGCAGTCGGTGATATTGATGATAACGGATATCCCGATTTTGCGGTATCAAATTATATTGGCGATGGTTTTTCCACCAAGAATTTTTCTGATTTATATCTAAACATGACCGGCAAACCTCATGTGTATCCTGACTGGCGCACGGCTGAAAGTTTATATACTTTTTCCTGCGCTCTCGGCGACCCCGACGGCGATGGCGATCTTGATCTGACCCTTGCTACGGGCGAGGGATATACGGCAAGGCCGCAGAATGATAGAATCTATTTTAATATCGGAGGTTCCCTTCAGACAATGCCCGGTTGGCTATCGAATCAAGCAACTGAGGCGATGGATGTCACTTGGGGTGATGTCGATAATGACGGAGACCTTGATCTGGCTCTTTGCTACGATAATCTGCCGCCGCGTATTCATTACAATATTGCCGGTACATTAGAAGGGACTCCATCATGGCAAGCCATCGATAACGAACCAGGTAACACGCTAATATTTGGCGATATTAACACTGATGGATGGCTTGACCTTATCGTAGCTTTTAATGATCAAAACGGCGGGATTGGAAAATATCGTGTTTATTTTAATAACGGTTCCGGAACTCCTGTAACCACTTCCGGATGGCAATCATCTGATGGGGGGTATGGCTCCGCCCTTAGCCTTTATGATTACGATAATGATGGCGATGATGACCTTGCGGCAGGGCGATGGTGGGACAGGCCAAGAATCTATGAAAATACCGGCGGGACTTTCACCGTCGATCCGGTATGGCGGGCTAATTTAAGCACTGTGGTCGAGGAACTTGCCTGGGTTGATATTGATGGTGATGGCGTAGAGGCGCGTGCTGATACGATTTATGTCTCATCACCTAAGAAAGTATTCTATACAAGCAGACATCCCCTGTATTCCATGGATTCCGTATTTATTGACGGCGTCATTTTATCCAATAGCGACTATTGTTTCGATTTAGTTTCCGGCTGGGTTTCTCTTGGGCAGGCGCCATATTATAGCATTGTTATATATTATCAATATTCATTTAAGAATGATTTAACTGTTGCCAATTGGGATACCTACAATCAAGCCTATGGGAATAATAACCGCCCCTATGTCGATTTTTATGCCGATACGATTATCGGCTGGGCGCCTCTTGAAGTGCATTTCACCGATAGTTCTGTTGGCGCATCTGATTGGCTTTGGCGATTTAACGATGGCGGCAATTCTGCTCTTCAAAATCCGATATATATTTTTATGAATGGCGGTGCGCATGATATATATCTTGAAAATACTCTACCCAATGGACGCCATAATAGAACCCAAAGAAAAATGATTATTGCCTTTGCTGATACGGTCTATTTCCCAGATATGGCGTTTACCTCGCAGGATGTTATCAAAGTACCTATATATCTAAGAAATTGTCATCCGCTCCATAATTTTGTTTTGCCGATAGTAATCAATGGGCCGGTCGGACTGGCCTATACCGGTCATGATACCGATTCCTGCCGGACAAATTATTTCGAAACCGTAACTCTTTTAGGCTATAGTCCTGAAAACCAGCAGATAGCTTTTACCTTTACTCCGCGCCAGCTGACCGAAAATCCGGATTTGCCTGCCGGTTATGGCAGAATCATTAATATTTATTTTGCTTACACGGGCGGTTCAGGAATGGCTGTGCTCGATACAACCACTTTCTCAGCATTGTCGCTATATTATGATGCTGATTATGTGAACTATATGCCTGCCGTAAGTCAAGGGCATATTCAAGTAACATCGGTCGTTCGAGGTGATGCCAACCATGATGGTTTACATAATATTCTCGATATTACTTTCCTGATTAATTATCTTTATAAAGGCGGTGCGGCTCCTATTTTTTATGAAGGCGACGCCAATGCCGATGATCGAATAAATATTCTTGATATTACTTTCCTCATCAATTACCTGTATAAAGAAGGCCCTCCACCACCAGCGGCCCGTTGAAAAACCCCCAGAGTGTGGGTGGCTCGCCGTGGCGGACTGCCGGCGCCTGAGAAAACGAACCCATTGTAAA
>JAGVEJ010000152.1 GCA_020058225.1 Candidatus Zixiibacteriota bacterium
CTTTTATTCCCCAAGAGAAAAGAAGAATAACTGAGACAGTCTCCGGGGTTGTTGACATCGCGGTAATAATCCCTGCAGGGCTATTGAAAGACCCTGATGTACCGTATCCGTGCATGGTCCCGCATTGCGGGATCCATATCTGCCAGTGTCATGCAAAGCTTAGGGGCAGATGAGGATCCCGACATAGTGTCGGGACCGCCCACATTTTGGGGTTTTTTCAACAATCCCTACTGCGGGGGCGACATTTATGCCTGCATTTTTTTATTTATTAACGGCAATATTCTTATTATCTTTTGCTGGCTTTGAAACAGAAGCCTGCTAAATACCGTAACCTGTAATGAAAGGCCACGTTGCCCGATACGGATGACAAAACATTGATTACCGAGGCGCTTGCCGGTAGTCAAGATGCATACAAAGTCTTAGTGGAGCGCCACCGCCCGGCGATTTATCATATTGTATTCAAGTTCGTTCGGGAGAAGGAGGCCACGGCTGATTTGGTACAGGAAACCTTTATGAAAGCCTTTGCATCGCTTGAGACTTATCGTTCCGAATACAAATTTTCGACATGGCTTTATCGAATTGCCGCTAATTCGGCCATTGATTTCTTAAGAAAACAACGTATTCGGACTTTGTCGCTTGATGCCACCTCAGAAGATTTCGATGGGCGCAGTGAATTTGATGTTCCGGACCTTACTTATCACCCTGAGCGGGATTTCGAGGAACATGAGAAAAAGATTTCGATACAGGATGCTATTGATTCCCTGCCGGAAAAATATCGCCAGGTGATTCTATATCGTCACAAAGATGACCGCTCCTATGATGAAATAGCCGAAGCTCTGAATATCCCTATCGGCACAGTGAAGGCAAGAATTTTTCGCGCCCGTGAACTTCTAAAAAAGAAGTTAAAGTCGATGTAATGCTAAGAAAGATTATGGCTATGAGCAAAAAATTGATATTGGCATTCATTATGTTTGCTTGGCCTATTACACTGAACGCCGGTGAATATAAATTTGAATATCATAAAGATATCGAAGTGACAGCCAATGCGGAATTGATGATTTCGAATACATCCGGCGCGGTGGAAATCAAAGGGGCGCCTGTAGATAGAATTGTAATCGATGCGGTTAAGTCGGTTAAAGCTACGGATGCCGCCGAGGCAGAGGAGGTGGCAAGGCATATTGATATCAAGGTGAAGAAAAGTGGCAATAGGGTCTCAATAATTACCAGTTATATAAAGATGGATGACCGTTCCCGTTCCTTTTTTGAAAGACTATTTGGGGCGGGAGGCGATTCCTTTGGTTCGGTTGATTATGAAATTAAGGTACCAATGGATTGTACGATTGAAATTGATAATTTATCCGGAGAAATTCTGGTTTCCGAAGTAAATAAACCCGTTTATGTGAGCGCTACATCCAGCGATATGCACTTACATACCATTCGCGGGTCAATTGAAATTGAGGGTATCTCGGGAAATATAAAGATTGCTGAAATTGAAGGCGATGTGGACATAAATGCTACAAGTTCAGATATCAAGATTGATTCAATTACAGGTAAAATTGATATCCATGCAACCTCGGGAAGCGCCACCGGAAGGAACATCTGGGGCGCAATTTCTTTGGCACAAACCTCGGGTGATGTATATTTGGAAAGGCTAATTGGAGAGATAAGGGTGAAATCGATATCGGGGAGCATTTATCTCGAACAGGATTCAGGCTCTATTGATATAGTGACTCAATCGGGTAATATCGAGATAAAAACTCAGCCCTATAATGAATGCAAATATTATGCTGAGAGCAACTCGGGACGGATTTATTTCGCAGTACCGGCAACATCATCCGGCAATTTAAATATTGAAACAATATCAGGCGATATCAGCACGGAAATGCCGATAACCATCCGGTCGAAGACAAGGAATCGCCTTCTTGGTGGTTTTGGGGAAAGTGGCCCCGGAATAAATCTTAAAACCTCTTCGGGGGATATAACATTCGGGCAATATTAAGGCGGCAAAATGCTTCATAAAAAAAGCGCCATATTTCCGGTTTTATTTTTACTCATTGCGGCGATGTTGTCATTGGGTAAATATGCCAAATGTGGAAGCACTTATGTGGAATTGCATCTCTCACCCGATGGCGTCTATGGTGTGGATAGCGCCGGCAAGGAATGGGAGTATGATTTTAGCCGCGAGAAATTTATTAGGGAGTCAACATCGCAAAAGGGGACGCAGACTGTCTTTGGCCGCAATATAAAGAAAGCTCAAGAGGCGGCCATTGAAGAACTCCGGCTTAAGGAAGATAGTATTAATTTGGAAATGGAGCGGGTGCGGGCTGAGGCTGAGGAGGCATTCGCTCAGGAGTATGCCAATTTAAAAAAAATCAAGGGAATTCAGCTGGGAAAGGTTGAAATTGGCCCCGATGAGAGAGTAGAAGGAACAGTGATAGCGGTTGGGCCGGTTACAGTTAAGGGTCTGGTTGACGGCGATGTAATATCATATAAGAGAATAACGGTGTCATCCACCGGTGAAATAACCGGTGATGCCCGAGCGCCCGAAGTGGTGAAAATGCGCGGGGGAATAATAAAGGGGCGCCGTTATGAATCAAACCTGCCGGAAATTCCGGATATCAATATCTTTGAGGATGCATCTTCTTATACTGCGCTTATAGCGAATTTGGTCATTTTTGGAATTTTGGTGTTTGCCGGATTTATGGCAGTGGCAATAATGCCACGCTCTTTGGATCGTATTCGTGATTGTCTTAAAGCCCGATTTTCAAAATCCTTTGCAGTTGGGTTTATCGGTTGGTTCTTGTTTGCGCCGGTATTTGCCTTATTATGCCTGACAATTATCGGCATACCGGTGGCGGTGTTTATTTTGCCGCTGGCCTTAATCCTGGCAGTAATATTGGGGAGTCTCGGACTTGGCCAGTTTGTTGGGGAGCAGATCGATAATTTTTTGGGCAATAGGTATCATTCCCAACTTCTGCATCTAATAGCAGGCCTTGTTATACTTTATTTTGCTTGGATAGTAATGTCGATATTTAAGATTGGTTCGTCGGCTTTCGGCGAAGCCATATCCATAATTTTTCTGGTTTTGGCCATTCTTATTTGGGCTATTGGCGCTACGGCCGGACTTGGAGCGGTGATTATCACAAGATATGGAAGCAGAGATTGCGAAAAATTCAAAATATCAGTTACAATCAATCATGCGCAATCTCCGCCTCCGCCGCCAACACCGCCTCCATTAAGAACAGAGTAAAATTTGGCATTAGAATTGGAGAGTTTGTATGATTAAGAAAATAATCTTGTGGGGGTTTATTGTTTCGATAATTTCGGGATATGCGTTGGCAGGTAATTTTGTCACCAAACAGATTTCATATCCCCATGATGATATCGAATTATTGGTTGCCAATGTTGATTTGGCCGCGGGTCATTTTAATATCGCGACGGCTGATATTCCGGAAATTGTTAAGGCAGAAGTGGAGTATGATGATCGCCGTGTTGAAATTTATTCCGATTATAGAAAGAAGCGAAATACCGGATATCTGGAAATCGGCTCGGATCTCTTAAGCAAGACGCATATTGATAGCGAAAATAATCGCTGGGAAATGACCCTTTCGAAAAAGTATAAGACCGATTTATCAATTGATATTGGGGCATGTAAATCACAGCTTGACCTTGGGGGAATTCCATTGGTTTATTTCAGGATGGATGTTGGCGCGGCCGACGCCAATATTATTTTCAGCGAACCCAATCCCGAAATTGCGGAGAATATTTCAATTGATGTAGGCGCCTCCAGTTTTGAGGGTGAGAAATTCGGCAACGCCAATTTCAAAGATATGGTTTTCGATGGCGGCGTGGGTAAATTCAAACTGGATTTCAGCGGGGAATATAAAACCAAATCGCGGGCAGAAATTTCAATCGGTTTGGGTAAGGCGATAATTTATATCCCCTCAGAACTTCCGGTTAGGATAGAGGCGGAAGATAATTTTCTTTCCTCAGTGAAATTCAAAAATGTCAGCCGTTATGAAGTTGATAATGAATATTTTGAATCGAGGGATTTTGAAAGCTCCCCAATCGGTCTTGATATGAAAATTGATGTCGGTCTTGGTTCGGTTGAAATTATCTGGGTGGATTAGCATATCGGGGGAATGGTCTTGATATTTAGGACAGCTTAAATTTCGGGGCGGCTAATGTGGCCGCCCTTTATATTTTACTGTAAGCGAACTTTACTTGGACAAAAGCGTTAAATAAAAAGTTGCCGTAGAGCATAAACTTTTTTATTCTCTAAAACAAGAATAGGGAAGGATTTGTAACAATTCTCAATTGAGGTATTCGATGATTAAAATCTTGGTATTCCTGAGTATGATATTTATTGGTTTGGCCGGGATTATTTCGGCCGCCATACCGCCATTGCAAAAAGATATTTATACCGCCAGAGATAAGGTGTTGCCGGCATTGGTGCATATTCAGCCGGTTATAACTGATTATAGAACAGGCAAAATGGTTAAACAGTCGGTCGTCGGTTCGGGAATAATTTTTCATAGGGATGGGTATGTGGTTACCAACTATCATGTCGCCGGAAAGTCGGAAAGAATAATTTGTACTCTCTATGATAAGGAACAGGTTAAAGCAGAATTGGTGGGCGGCGATCCGCTTACGGATATCGCCATTATCAAATTGGATTTGAGCGCCTATAAAGGACGATTAAATATTGCGGAATTCGGCAATTCTGATTCTGTGCAGGTTGGTGAATATGTTATGGCCATGGGTTCACCTTTGGCATTATCGCGTTCAGTCTCATGTGGGGTTATTTCCACCACGGATAGGTTTTTTTCCGGCGATGTGAGACTGCCATCGGGCGAAAGGACAGGGATTTATAATAATTGGATACAAACCGATGCCGCTATCAATCCGGGAAATTCCGGAGGGCCGCTGGTTAACCTCGAAGGGAAGATAATCGGAATAAATTCACGGGCCACCATGTTTGCCAATAATATTGGATTTGCCATTCCGATTAATATTGTCAAATTTGTGACCAACAGCATATTGACATCCGGCAAAGTAGTAAGAAGCTGGATAGGGGTGCAATGCCAGGAATTGCAAAATCTTGAGGGATGGTTTGGTACGGCCGTAAATGAAGGCGTCCTAATTGCCTCGATTGATTCAAAATCCCCCGCCGAAAATGCCGGTTTAAAGGCCGGTGATGTCATTTTAAAAGTAAATGGACGATCGGTATCAGCGCGATTTGAAGAGGAATTACCGTCATTTTATAAATTGATAGCCGACTATCCGGTTGGGACAAGATTGACTCTGGATGTTCTTCGAGGCGACCAACAATTGGCGGTTGAGGTTACCACTCAGGAGTTGGGTGATATTCTTGGTGAGGATTTGGAGTGCAAGGATTGGGGATTTACGGTAAAAAATATAACCAAGCAAATGGCGGTTGACAACCAGCTTGATGACACGCTCGGGGTTTTTGTCTCGGGAGTAAAAAGGGTAGGACCGGCCGGCGATGCAGGATTACGGAGGGGAGATGTGATAAAGGGAATTGATGAAAAGCCGGTTAATTCTTTTCAGGAGTTTTATGATCGCTATACGGAATTGACGTCAGCCAAAACTCAAAGAGCATTACTGACAATCCGACGCTTGGGAAGCACAAAATTTGTTTTAATAAAAGTGGAAAGCAGTGAATCCGAGAAAGAAGATAACTAAAGGAGTCCAACGGTGAGAAAAATATATGCTTTGTTCTTTTTTGTAATTTTGGTCCATTCGGCCCACGCCTTACGTTTTGATTTCGAAAAGATAAATGAAAAATCGAAAGATTATATTGTCATTGTGAATACCAAGATTGAAGTTTCTTTTGGAACCCAGAGTAGCGAAGTGCAGAGTAAAACAATCGGCGCCATTGTAAGCAAAGACGGATTGGTTTTATTTGACGGTCGTGATATTGATAGCGACAATCCATATTCTATAATGTCCGGAATGATGATAAGCACAGAGCCAAAGAGCATTGAAATTACCCTGCTTGATGGGAAAAAGTATCCCGCCGAATATATTGGGCTTGATAAATTTACCCGGTTGGCTTTCTGCAGAATAAATAGTGAAGAGAAGAAAGAATTCAAATTTGCGGCCTTCAAGAAGAGAGATGATTTTAAAATAGGTGATTGGGTATCGGCCTTTTTACTGCTTCCTGAATTTGTTACCCCGCGGCTTGGGGCTGATATCGGTATGATTTCAGCCATAATAGAAGAGCCCGAAAAGTTTGTATTTGCGGTTGGATTCAGTGAATTGGAATTGGGTTCAGTTTTGTTTGATACTTCCGGCATTGCTGTGGGGATTCTTGGCGAACTGGAGAATCCAGCTTTTGCGGGATTGGAATCATCAAATATGCCGTCGATGTCGGAATCGGAATCAATGGTGTCTATGTTGGGAATAATCGGAGCGGAAAAAATTGAAAAACTTATCAAGAATCCGCCGGTCAAAGGGGAAGTCACTCGTGGTTGGTTGGGAATTTATCTTCAAGCTCTAACGTCTGATATTGCGGAATTTTGGGGTTTGAAAGAAGGCGGGGGAATTATCATAAATGAAATCATTAATGATTCGCCGGCCGATTTGGCGGGATTAAAGACGGGCGATATTATAATTAAATTGAACGGAAAACCGGTGGATGTGGATAAAGAAGAAAACCTTCCCATTTTTCAGAAAGAAATTTCTGAATCCGGAGCGGAGGCAGAGGTGAATTTTGATATACTGCGTCGGGTGGAAGGCAAAGTCGATACTCTCAATATAACGGCTACCCTTACCAAGGCTCCATTGACTCCGGCGGAGGCGCCTGATTATGAAGACAAAAACTTTGAAATGAAAGTGCGTGATATGGTTTTTGTGGATTATAATCTATACAAGCTTGATAAACGCGATTTTAAGGGTGTTGTCATAAAAGAAGTTGAGCCGGGTGGATGGGCCGCAGTGGGAGAAATGGAACCCGGGGATATAATTCAATCAATCGGTAGCGATAAAATTGGGTCCATCGAGGATGCAAAAATGGTATTCAGGAAATTGTCCGAGCAGAAGCCGAAAGAAGTTGTCTTTTTTCTCTGGAGGGATAGCAAGACACTATTCAAGAATGTAAAGACGGATTGGTAGAGGATACAATTAAATTAAAATAAGGGCGCATTAAATATGCGCCCTTATTTATTTATTCTTTTTGTAGTCGTTTGATTATTTCGTATTCAGTATCGCCGAGTTGCCTCTCGGTTACAATCTTATCGTTTTTTTTTGAATTGTATTCAACTGTCGCCGCAATGAAATCCCTGAAAAGAGGGTGAGATTCAACCGGGCGCGATTTCAATTCGGGATGAAACTGAACGCCCACAAACCAAGGATGGTTGATGACCTCTACTATCTCAACCAATCGTCCATCGGGTGAAAGTCCGGCCAGCATGAATGGTTTGTCGGCAAAAAGATTACGATAGGCGTTGTTGAATTCATATCTATGGCGATGTCTTTCGGATATTTCCTCAGCGCCATAAGCTCTGAATGATTTTGAACTATTATCAAGCTTGGCTCTATATGCCCCCAAACGCATGCTTCCGCCGAGGTTGGTGACGCCTTCCTGGTCGGCCATCAGGTGTATGACGGGATTTTTCAAATCGGCGTAAAACTCATAGCTGTGAGCATCTTCGAGTCCACAAATATTGCGGGCGTATTCGATTACGGCACATTGCATACCGAGACAGATTCCAAAAAAAGGAATATTATTTTCGCGGACATATCGGATTGATTCAATTTTGCCTTCCACACCCCGTTCCCCAAAACCTCCCGGGATTAGAAGACCATCAATATCGGATAGAAATTTCTCGGCGCCATTTTGCTTTATTTCTTCAGAAGAAACCCATATTAAATCTACTTGCACATTATTTTCTGCACCGGCATGAATGAATGATTCAATAATTGATTTATAAGCGTCTTTCAGATAAACATATTTACCGCAAATGGCGATTTTAACCCGTCCCATCGGATTTTTTATTCTGATTACCATCTCATCCCATTCGCTCATATCCGGTTCCGGAACATCAAGCTTCATCAAATTGCAAACAGCATCGTCCAATCCTTCCTTATGGAAAAGAAGCGGGACTTCATAAATATTCTCCACATCGATTGCGGAAATCACATACTTTGAGGGAACATTGCAAAACAGTCCAATTTTTTTACGAATCTGTTCGGCCAGTTCCACCGCAGTGCGGCAGACCAGAATTCTTGGCTGAATACCGATTTCACGCAGGGCTTTTACCGAGTGCTGAGTCGGTTTGGTTTTTACTTCACCGGCAGTGCTGATAAATGGTACAAGAGTAAGATGGATAAATAACGTATCTTCGGGTTCGTTTTCCAAAGCCATTTGGCGGATAGCTTCCAAGAACGGCTGAGATTCAATATCGCCGACGGTGCCGCCAATCTCGACAATGATTACATCGGTATCAGGATTCACCTTGGCCGGTTTCCTGATTCGCTCTTTTATTTCTTCAGTGATATGTGGAATGACCTGAACCGTAGCGCCAAGATAATCGCCTCGTCGTTCTCTGGTGATCACCGTAAAATATACTTGACCGTTGGTAACATTGTTATCTTTGGTCATATTTTGGCTGAGGAATCTCTCATAATGTCCCAAATCAAGGTCGGTTTCGGAGCCGTCATCCAATACGAAGACTTCGCCATGCTGGAATGGATTCATGGTTCCCGGATCGACATTGATATACGGATCGCATTTGATAATATTTACATTCAATCCCCGTTTCTTAAGAAGCAGACCCAGTGAGGCGGAAGCAATTCCTTTCCCCAGCGATGAAACCACGCCACCGGTTACAAAAATATATTTGGTTTTTTTCTCCGCCATCTTGTCACTCCCTCTATTTCAATATATGTTTTTTCAAACGCTTAAGATCCTCAGGGGTATCTATAGAGAAAATTGTACTGTTTGTGTGGAAAACCCGAATTTTTTCATGGTTCTCAAGAATTCTTAATTGTTCCAAAGATTCCGCCAACTCAAATTTCCCTTGTGGCCACTTGTTATAGTTGCTTAGTCCTTTTTTTCGGAAAAAATAGACTCCTATATGATAATAAAATGTAAAATGCCTCAGATGGTTCCCTTCAATGCTTTGAAGATAAGGTAGGGGAAATCGAGAAAACCATAAGGCATCTTGGTTTTTATCAAGAATAACCTTCACCCTATTGGGGTCGAAAAGCCGCTCAGGGTCATCTATTTTTTTAATTAGGGTCGCATATTTGATTTTACTATCGATAAGCATAGCCTTGAAAACTCTATCATAATCAGAGCTTTTCAATCCCAGATGGTCGGCTTGAATGCTGACAATAATTTCGCCGCCGAGTTTTTTCATGACTTCAGCAGATCGATCGGATCCGGTACGATTTTTGGAGGAAGTATAAATTGCTTCTCCACCGAAATTTTCGACCGCTTTGAATATTTCTTCTGAATCAGTTCCGACTACAACCTTATCCACATATTTGGAGCGGGAGATTTCAAAATATAGATGCTCCAGTAACGGTTTGCCGGCTATTTTTGCCAACGCTTTTCCCGGAAAACGGGTGGAGCCATATCGAGCCGGAATGACGGCCAATATTTTCGCCCGCTTGGTCATAAGACTTTTGGCACTTTAAAATACTCCCCGTCGGTGTCAGGGGCATTGGAAAGGGCTTTTTCACGAGGCAACGATGGCTTGACAATATCTTCGCGGAAAACATTTTCTGCTTTAATAAATTGGCTTGAAGGCATAATACCATCGGTATTTACCTTCTGAATTTGTTCAATATAAGAGATAATTTGAACAAGATCTTTATGGATTTTTTCCAACTCTCCAGCGCTCAATTCAAGCCGCGCCAAGGAGGCAATTTTGAGAATATCATCTTTTGTTATAGGCACAAGTGAAAATAAAGGCGGGGCAAGGGGCTGTCAAGATTTTAATTATTAATTATTTTGGGCAAAAAAAGAGCAATCGTGATTAAATATATCTATGAATGTAATTATGTCGGTTCAATGATGGGACAACCGGTTATAGGCTTTATTTATCTTATTTGAGCCGGCAAAAAGCATAAAGCTTTTGGCGGCTTTTCCGATAATCAATGAGGATGTGTCATTTTGAAACATATAAAAATATGCAACTGCTATAATGGGAAATACCCAATAACTCCTAACCCGGAGTGTATGTTATGACAGGAAAGTCTTTATTCAATCTGTCGTGTGATATATTTCATAACGAAGCATTGACAGAGCAGAGCAAAAAATTCTTTTCCGACATAATGCCGGAACATGGATTTTTCTTTGTAGTCAATGAAGATAGATATCTTCAGCCATCCGGCTTCAATCTGGTGCCGGCATCAACTATTTGGGAAACGATCAAGCACGATACGGCGGGAATATTTTGCCATCGCTTGGAGCAGAGCGAAGCATCTCCCGACTATCTTGTATGTGCGGCATTTCTCGGTCATGATATTAATGTGTCCGGTGTAGCCGCAGGATTCTTATATACTGACCGACAGAGCAGAACCGGCCGAGTTGAACGGCAATTCTATGAATCTTTAGCCGGACTAAAGCGCTTTTATGCGGATTTTATTTCTTCGGTCGCCATCGATACTTTCAATAATGAAAATTCATTGTTCAGGTACATAATAGCCGCTCAGGATAATTCGATAGTTGCCCGTCGCCTGCCCGCGTCGGCCACATCAAATGAGTTAGCAATGCTTTGTGATCGAATCGTTTCTCAAAATTTCTTGAAGCAGTTGTCCGGCGGATGGCTTGAAAATAGAAATGATGTCATTCTTGATAGTCAGATAAAAAAATATAAAATTTCCAAATTTACATTAAGTAATTATGAATTTGCGCTTCTTACTTTTGAATTATCATCCCAGAAAGATGATGAAACCGCTGAGTATGATACGATTATCAGGAATTTTTCCCACAAGGTAAGGAATCAACTGGGCGCCCTGCAAACGGCGGCGGAACAGCTTTCGACGCAGAAAGAACAGATGGTTGATGAAGACGATGTTTCGTTGACCGATATCATTCAAACCGCCACCGAAGGGGTAAATCGAATGGTCGGGAGACTGCATCAATTCAGCCAGACTGGAAATCCAAAACTGGTCGAATTTGATTTGAATGAAATGATCTGGAGAATACTAAGGGCCAAGACACCTCGCCCGAATCTAAGAATGTCTTTTGCACCGGTTGATACTCAAGTAAGAGTTATGGGAGATACGACGCAGTTAGAAAATGCCCTTGATGAATTGCTGGAGAATGCCATCGAGGCCGCCCGCGGAGTCGGTGAGGTAAAAATTTCGATATCGGAAGATGATAACAAGGCATTTATAGCAATTATCAATGACATACCGAAGAGTAATATTTTATCATGGATAAATGATGGCGCTGTTCCCGCTGAGCCATTTTCGTCAACGGTTCCATTAAGAGCCGGAATGGGGTTGAGCATAGCCAAGAAAATAATTATAGGGCATTCCGGTCAACTGAAAATAGAAAAGAATGATAAGAATAAACTGCTGGTTACCATAGAATTGCCCAAACAAACCGAAAGGAGTATGGCGCTTGACACAACTATTTTATAAAAAACCGACAGCCACGATTCTTTTGGTTGATGATGACAGTTCTTTCAGGACAACCATCGAGATATTGCTTAAACGAAATGGTTTTGAAGTAATAACCGCCGATGGGCTAAATCAAGCGGTGGAGAATATAAAGACCAAAAAGATTGATTTAATAATATCGGATTTGAAAATGAGCGATGGCACCGGGCTTGACCTTTTGGCGCGCACACGGGAGCTCCAATGTCAAGCGGCCATAATCATTCAAACAGCCTTTGGTTCGGTTAGGAATGCAGTCTCTGCCATCCGGCAGGGCGCCTATGATTATATTACCAAGCCGTTCAAGAATGAGGAATTGCTGGTTTTGGTTGAAAAGGCGCTGGAAAATAAGGATATCCGTGAGGAATTAAATGTGCTAAGAGAAGAAGTTGCCTGGAAATACAGCTTCGATAATCTTATTGGCATTTCGACAAACATGAAACAACTTAAAAATCTTGCCAGCCGCGTAGCCACAACCGACATTTCAGTATTGATTACCGGCGAATCTGGAACCGGAAAAGAACTCTTGGCCAGAGCCATACATCATCATTCGGAACGGCGCAAGAAAAAATTCGTGCCGATTGACTGCAGTTCAATTCCGGCCAATTTGATGGAGTCGGAATTTTTTGGACATATCAAGGGTTCATTTACTTCAGCCTATAATACGCATAAAGGGCTTTTTGAAGAGGCTGATGGGGGGACGGTCTTCTTGGATGAAATCGGCGATATGCCATTGAATCTTCAGGCGAAGATATTGCGTGTCTTACAAGAATCAGAAATCAGGCCAGTTGGAGCGACTACTCCCAAAAAGATAAATGTGCGGATACTGGCTGCCACCAACAGAGATTTGGCGTTACTGGTAAAAAACGAACAATTTCGCGAAGACCTGTTTTACAGGTTGAATGTTCTTCCTATTCACATTCCCTCCTTACGGGAAAGGCTTGATGATATTGCCATTCTGGTCGATCATTTCCTCCGGATTGAAAGGGCCAAAGAAGAAAGTCCAAACCTTTCAATTACCTCCGAAGCAATGGAGAAAATTCTATTGCATCATTGGCCCGGCAATGTTCGGGAGCTTGAGAATACCATAAAACGGGCCATTGCTTTATCTCATGATGGGAGGATAACTCCCAATGATATTATGTTTATTACTTCTGAATCGGGAAGAGTCAGCATTAAAGAGGAAGGTAAAATTACATTAAAAGAATCGGGAACGCTCGAAGAAAGCCTCCGACAAAGAATAGAATCGGCGCTGTATGCCAACAATTGGAACTTCACACAGACGGCCATCAAGTTGGGAATAGGACGAACCACTCTTTGGAGAAAGATAAGGAAATATAATATCGCCAAGGATGGCAAAATCCCCGCTTTTGAGGAGCAGGAGATATAAGAATGAGTCAACCGCAGGGCGGATACGGCCGGGCGCCAGACACACCAGTAAGCCGCTTCCAGATTGAGCAATTTCTGCGGGCGCTTTCAGCTATTTCCAAAAGGCATAATAATATTCATAAGCTTTTTTTTACGATACTCAAAAAGGTGAATAAATTATTACCGCTATCAACGGCGGTTTTAGTTTCTTTCTCTCATAAAGATAATTCCCTGCGTGTAATCGATATTAAAAAACCTGGATATACCGGTGAGAGTTTGTCCTTAATTTTGCCGGATAAGCAATCACTTCTTCATTCCATCTTTCGCAAAAAGGAGATATTTACAGAGAATGACCCATTAAAATTCGATGGAAATTTTCTGGAAAAAAAGCTTCTTTTTGACAATGAAACCAAAGCGGTGGCGGTATGTCCAATCTGGACCAATAGCCATGTTTCGGGTCTTATCTGCTTCACTTCCACCATACCTCAAGGTTTTGATATGCTTGAAAGGGGGATTTTGGGAGCTATTGCCAATCAATTTGCGCCGATAATGGATAATAATGTCAAAGAAATTTAAATTCCCTGATTTTTGGCCGAGATTTTTCTTGTCGATTTCACAAGGCGTTTAGCTCTATTATGTTCTTCAAGTGTCTTTGAGAATTTGTGCCTTCCCATTCCATCTGCGACAAAATACAAGAAATCAGTTTTGGCAGGATATTGCGCCGCCTTAATGGCCTCAATACCGGGCGAATTTATCGGTCCCGGAGGCAACCCTTTTATCAAATAAGTATTGTAAGGTGAATTTATTTTGAGATCGCTATATTTTAGCGGACGGAAAATGCCGCCAAGGGCATAGTTAATGGTCGGATCGGCCTGTAATATCATACCGATTCTAAGGCGATTATGATACACTGAAGAAATCAGCGGCATTTCGTCTTCAAACAAAGCTTCCGCTTCAATTATGGAAGCCAAAACCAATACTTCTTTGGCTTTAAGATTGTTTATAGGACAGGAATCAAGAGTTCCCACAGTTTTGCGGCGGAATTCTTCAATCATCATATTTATGATTCCATCGGTCTTGATACCAATCCAGAAAAGATAAGTTTCCGGAAATAGATACCCCTCAAGGCCTTGAAGATTATATGAGCCTAAAGTAAATTGTGTATCAAGAGAGCGGGCAATAAATTCCGAAGAATCAATGCCAAGATACTTGGATAAAATAGAGGCTATCTTGTAAATAGTTGCACCCTCCGGAATAGTCAAAAGGGCCGTGGCAATGTCGTGCATTTTTAATTTAATTAATATATCATAGGCAGAAATTTTGCCCTTGAAATCGTATCTTCCCGGAAGAATATTCTTATCAATTCCCTTAACGACCGCTATGGCACGAAATATATATTCATTTCCAATAAGCCCCGCTTTGCCGAGTTTGGATGAAACCATGCGAAATTGATCGGCCTGATCAACCATTATCGATTTGGTTTCGGTTCCTAAATCTATTGGCATGAACATTACATAAAAGGAATAGAGTGCAACCAGGATGATCAGAAGGATTATCACTCCCACAATATTTTTGGCGGATTTTAGGGGGGCGGATGCCGAGTCGCCCAAAAAGCTGAGGAATTTCAATATGAACAAAGGTATGGCCAAAAGGAATACTGCAATCGTTGCTATTCCATAGAGAATATATTCATAGAAATGAAAGGGGGATTTATTTTTGTCATTTTCGTTCATCAAGGAATCTCTGCAAAATAATAGCGGCGGCGATTCTATCAACCATGGCCTTATTCTTGCCTATTTTTTTCTTGTGGCCATGAATAATATGCTCAGCTTCGACGGATGAATATCGTTCGTCGATTTTATGTATCAGGCCGGCATATTTCTTCTGCAACCGCTCGATAAAATCATCGACCATGCGGCAACGCTCGCCCAAATTGCCGCCATCCATAGCGAGAGGATAACCAACCACAATACCCTGGGCTTCGGTTTCAATAACGATTTGGATAATTTCTTCAATGGCGCGGCTAATTGAGCCATAGGTTATGGTTTTCAGAGGAGATGCAATTAGGCCGGTGGGATCGGATTTGGCTAGGCCGATGCGAGCCTCGCCAAAGTCGATTCCAATAAAAACCTTGCTGTTCATAAAGGAAATTTAAGAGAGGAAGGTGTTTAAGTCAATTTTTATATACGGCGGGGGAGGTGGGGATCTTATGGATATTGTGATATAAAAATTTATTCTTTTAGAAATGTGTCCAATCCACAAATCAGAAGTTCATGGGGTGAAATGGAAGGGGCTCTATTATAAATGCTGTGAAAAATGTTCCTGATTCTTGATGCATTTTGGTGCTTAATATCATATGCGGTAATTTCAATTTCCAGAATTTTGCAGTTATAGAATTTTGCAAGGCACTCATAGGTGGCGTATAGCAGGTCATATTCATAAATATCCAGTTTCTTTATTTCATTAAAGATATCAATCAAGATATGCGTTCCTATTTCATGGCTAATAAGCTGGGTTGTGTATTCAAAAGGTCTATCGTGATGAAAAACAACCCTATCATATCCCAATGAATTAGCATTCGGGCCGTTTTTGATGGCGCTGGATAACACGATTTGATAATGGTCTGATTTAAAGATTCTGCCTGTTAAGAACTCCCATTCTGAGATAATATTTTTTTCGCCAAAGTATTCATTAATCTGAAGTGCCGTTGCATTTAGTTTTTCTATTTCAATTGGCCAGACTTGTTTTATATAATTTTCAAAATTGCGATCTATAATTTCTGCGATTTTTGATATTATTTCTCTATATCCCGAATATATCTGAATTAGCCAGTCAGTTAAGTAAGCATTAAAATCATCCACTCCAAACCAAATTATGAGATCCTTTAGATTTTTCTCATAATATTCAAACCAACGACCAAAATTTCTTTGGGTGTAACCGTCTTCCAATATTTTGAAATATTGCGAAAAAGCAGTCTGATTGTTCAAACAGAAATACGCCGGCAGATTAATAATTAAACCCACCAAATCACCGCCGTGACCAAAGAGAAATGATAATTGTTCCTTTTGGCTTTGAAGATATGTAATATCCAAAGATTTTACGGATTCATGATAAATATCTGCATATTCGCTATTAAAGCCGACTCGAGCAACGGCCATGAGATGGAAGATATAATTCGGACCAATCTCAACTACCGCTTCTATTTTTTTATTAATGATGGCGGAATGCCCCTTCATGTGATTATCCCTCCATGCTTTCTATTGATTCTGCTAATTTTATATCAAACCGAATGTTTTATAATTTGTATAATTTTTAAAGCCCCGGTTTGCGGGGCTTTTGCTAATATTGCTTAGAGGTGAATGACACCCCATAAAGAGATGTCTTCGCTCTGAAAGAACTATGCCAAAATTGCGCACTGAAGTCAAACATTTTTTAAAGAATATTGAAAAAAAATTTAAAGAAGTCGATTTGCGGTTTGACATGAATCTTAGAAAAGAGTAAGTTAAAGGTTTAAATACTGTTAACCAAACGAGGATGTATGATGAAAAAAATTGTGTGCCTGTCAATGATGCTGTTCTTCTTAATGTCAATTGCCTTCGCCGAGACCAAATCTGCCGGCGCCAAGGCTGTTGATACAACCAAAAAGGTCGAGGCCAAAAAGTATATGAAACGAAATGCAGATAACCCCGAAGTCGCCATTGAAACCGATTTGGGAACGATGAAGTTGGAATTATTTCTTGATGTCGCTCCGATTCATGTTGATAGCATGCTGTCTTTAATACGCAAAGGATTCTATAACGGGCTGACATTTCATCGTATTATAGATAATTTCATGATTCAGGGGGGGGATCCCAAGGGTAATGGTACGGGCGATGCCGGATATGATCTGCCGGCGGAATTTTCAAGCCTAAAGCATGTAGAAGGGACTCTCTCCATGGCCCGGTCGGCCGATCCCAATTCGGCTTCATGTCAATTTTTTATCTGTTTGGCCGCGGCCTCGCATCTTGACGGCAAATATACTATTTTCGGCCAACTAATGGAGGGGAATGATGCTCTCCATAAGATCGGCAAGATTGAAGTTGCCGGAGAAAAGCCGATCAAACCGGTCTTTATCCGAAAAATGACCATCATTAAAGATAGGTTGTCCAAAAAAATCGATAAATAGTAGATTCTTTTAAATATGACGGGAACAGAAATGCTCTGTTCCCGTTTTATGTTTGCAATGAAAAAGCAATTAGCAATTCTCGGTTCAACCGGTTCAATAGGGCGCTCGGCTCTTGATATTGCAGAGCGATTTCCTGATTTAATAGATGTTGTCGGCCTTTCAACTCATTCCAGCATTGATTTACTTGTCAGCCAGATTCAGAAATTTCATCCAAAATATATTGTCGTCACTGACCAGAATTCATACCTGAAGTTTAAGAAGACATTTGATTTTCAATCAGTGGAACTGATAGAACCATCCACCGGCCTTGAGCGGTTGGCCGGGCATCATGATGTGGATATTGTGCTGAACGCAGTTGTTGGGGCGGCTGGATTATCGGCCTCAATGGCGACTGTCAGGTCTGGAAAAAGGTTGGCGCTGGCCAATAAGGAATCCATGGTTATTGGGGGAGAATTGCTTAATGATCTCCGTCGCCAGACCGGAGCAGAGATTATTCCGGTTGACTCTGAACATTCGGCTATATGGCAGGCGATTCATTCGGGAAAAAGTAATGAAATTAAAAAGATAATTCTGACTGGTTCAGGGGGCCCATTTAAGGACTTACCGCTTGATGATTTTTCGAAAATCACTTTGGAACAGGCTTTAAATCATCCCACATGGAAAATGGGGCCGAAAATCACAATAGATTCTGCCACAATGATGAATAAAGGACTGGAAGTTATTGAGGCTGTTCAGCTTTTTGGATTGCCGGCTGATAAAATTGAAGTGGTTATTCATCCGCAATCGATTGTCCATTCTATGGTTGAATTTATTGATTCTTCGATAATTGCGCAGATGTCGTATCCCGATATGCGCCTACCAATTGCGTATGCCCTTTTTTATCCGGATAGGATTATTTCCGATTATGGAAAAGCCAATTTGGTAGAA
Organism: Candidatus Zixiibacteriota bacterium; assembly: GCA_020058225.1. Classification (GTDB taxonomy): domain Bacteria; phylum Zixibacteria; class MSB-5A5; order GN15; family PGXB01; genus JAGVEJ01. The sequence continues at coordinate 18,098 of JAGVEJ010000152.1, forward strand.
ATTGGGCATTTGACTTTCGAAAGCCCAAATTTTGCTAAATTCCCCTTACTCAAAGCGGCGTATGTGGTTGCGAAAATTGGGGGGACAATGCCGGCGGTATTTAATGCGGCCAATGAGATTGCGGTTGATGCCTTCTTGAAAAATGTTATTGAATTTCACAAAATTCCCGATATAGTAATTAATTCTGCGGAAAGGCATAACTCAATTGCCAATCCCACGTATCAGGATATATTAGATGCTGACCTCAAGGGGCGAGAATTTGCCCGGGAGATGATAAAGTAAATGTTGACCACCATATTGGCCACTATTTTTGTTCTTGGAGTGCTGGTATTTTTCCACGAACTTGGGCATTTTATAGTTGCCAAACGTTCCGGAATTAGAGTAGAGAAATTTTCCCTTGGTTTTCCTCCGACGTTAATATCAAAAAAATGGGGCGAAACAGAATACGCCATTGGTGTTATTCCTCTCGGCGGCTATGTTAAAATGGCCGGAGAACATCCCAACGAAGAAATCCATGGAGAACCATGGGAGTTTATGTCTAAACCGGTGTGGAAACGGTTTTTGGTAATCGGCGCCGGGCCGTTTATGAACTTTGTTTTGGCCATTTTAATTTTAACCGGCTTGTATATGGTCAGGGGACAGGAAATGAATTTGGTTAATATTGGGGTTGTTGCGGAAGGCAGTCCGGCAGAAAAAGGCGGATTGAAAACCGGGGATATTATTGTTTCAGTTGATGGCAAAGAGACATATTCCTTCCAAGAAATGGCTGATGTGGTTTATAAGAAAGTCGAACAGCCGGTTGAGGTTGTCTGGCGTCGGGATACGGTGTTAATGTCCGCTAAAATTGTAACCTATAAAGATTACGCTATTACCCTCAAAGGTGACTCAATCGAAGTCGGAAAAATTGGGGTGGGATATAAGCCGTTATTTGAACGATTGGGATTTTTCAGCGCCTTCTTGGCTGGTATTGACCGATCGGTTTTCTATGTAGGGGAGGTTTTCAGATTTGTGGGAGGGCTGATTGGCCGCACCGTTACCCCATCGGAAATTGGCGGACCAATCCTAATTGGTAAAATTGCGGGCGCCACGGCTCGGGCCGGATTTGATATACTGATGGAGTTTTTGGCTTTGCTGTCGGTAAATCTGGCAGTATTGAATATACTCCCTATCCCGCTTCTTGATGGAGGCCATTTGGTGTTTCTGCTTGTCGAGAAATTTAAGGGGTCGCCGGTGTCGGTCAAGACCCGTTTGGTTTTTCAGCAAATCGGCATAGCCTTTTTATTGATTTTGGTAATTTTTGTAACCATAAATGATATTTATCGGTAAAATAATAAGCCGTAGGCTTATAAATTGGAAATAAAATAAAGTCTCAGAAGTGAGAATAATATATGGGAAAGACAAAGGGCAAAAAAGAAGGCGATATAGTTGATCTTATCTGGGAAAATGTAAAATCTCTTTTAATAGCCATTGTGTTGGCGGTCATAATTAAAACTTCCATAGTTGAGGCCTATAAAATACCCTCTTCTTCCATGGAAGATACCCTGCTAATTGGGGATTTTCTGATTGCCAATAAATTTATCTATGGCGCCAGAATTCCGATTCTTGATTGGCGTCTTCCGGCAATCAAAGAACCAAAGCAGGGCGATGTGGTGATTTTTAAATGGCCCGGCGATGGTGTCACTAACTATATTAAGCGATGTGTAGCCACTGAGGGGCAAACGGTTGAGATAAAAGACAAAATCCTTTATGTTGATGGAAAGCCATTCCCCAACCCGTCATTGTCAAAATTTACCGATACCCAAATCCGCTCGCGACCAGATCCCAATAGCAACAGCCGTGATAACTGGGGTCCCTATATAGTGCCGAAAGAGAGCTACTTCATGATGGGAGACAACCGCGATAATTCCTTTGATTCCCGTTTCTGGGGACCGGTGCCCCAAAATAATGTTTTGGGTGAAGCAATGGCCATTCATTGGTCATGGGGGCCTGATGACAACTCGCCATCGGTATCGGCCTCCGACCCCCTTTCGGTGCCGCGCCTTTTTGTTTACAACGCTATTCACTTTCAAGAGCGCGTTCGCTGGGGGCGGTTGATGAGCCTGATTGAATGAAAAGTGTAATATGAATATGCAAGACAATAGCCGTGATGATTGGTAGGGGCGCACGGCGTGTACCCGTGCCTTTAGGGCTTGTTGAAAAAGTCCATTAATGAGAAAGCACATATTCTTAAGCGTCAAAACCCGGAAATTGTCATGTCCCGACTTCAATCGGGACATCCATGCCATAGGCAGGCAAACCAGAAAGTAGTTACATAAGTGTTCGTCAATGCCGAATCCGGTCCGTCAAGAGCCGGAGCCCGACGGCCGAAGACGGACAA
>JAGVEJ010000150.1 GCA_020058225.1 Candidatus Zixiibacteriota bacterium
CCGGAACCTCCTTGTTATGCCGGAATATAATACTTAATGTAAACTACCTCATGATAACATCTGTAAACCATGTTATGATACTGTACACGGCGTGCGCCCGATAATCATTCTGCCAACTAAATCAAGGGCACATGCCATGCGCCCCTACGCCGGCACTCCACCAAATCAAAAAGTCGTGTGGGATATTACTTATTTCCCTCCGATAAACTGCTTTGCATAATAAACCGAAGTCAACTTTTCTCCAGTCGCCCGTTCGATCATTTCATTCCAGGAATAGCGGCATCCCGCTTGAAATACGTTATCCATAAGAAACTTCCCGATCCTTGGATCATTTGCAAAATCCAGATTGAAGGGTTCCGATGAATTTAAGACTTTCCGGCCGATTGTTTCCGCCAGCTGGGAGGCTAATAATTCACCCAATAAGTAGTTGTGATAGTACACCGGTGCGTCAGCTATATGAATTTTGGAGGCCCAATCCGGCTCATCACGACCATCAGGGCAAGCTACTCCCTGATATTTCTCAACCAGATTCCACCAAAGTTTATTGAGGTTTTGATCGGGATTTTCGTAGAGTGAATGTTCAAAATGCACCATCACTTGTGTCCAGCGGCTAAATATCAATTGATGAAGACGCATCATTTGCGCACAATCGCCCGCCACTTTATCGACATCCACAGCCGGCGCCCCCGCTACCTTCTTTAGCCACTGCGGATTACCGGACAGGCGACCAAAAAATTCGGCAATCGCCTCTGTTGTAAAGGCATGTGCCGAGTTCCGCAAGAGCCATGGCGCCTGCCGATTGTTGTAATAGTCATACACTCCATGCCCAAGCTCATGAAGCATAGTGCCCATCCACGTATTGTCAGGTCGGACATTACAGACAATACGCACATCACCAGATCGGTCGATACCCGTGCAGTAAGCGTGTTGGTACTTGCCTTCCCGTTCATAGAGGTCGCTATGAGCCAGAATACTATCTACAGGCAAACCGATTCCGGCAAAATATGTGCGGGAAATAGCGATCGGATCTTTATCCCTATAAAACATATCAAGGTTCACATCATAAATCGTCGGCGCTTCTTGGAAAAACCGATTCTGGTAATGCCATGGCCGCAATTGGCTTTTATCAACTTTGTATCGAATGGTCAGCGCCGAATCAATCTCTCTTTTAATAACGGCAAAGGCGTCACCGGTAAGGGAATCCAGCTGGTTAAACAACAAGGCTATTTCATCCGGCTCTTGCTCGCCAAGTTTCATCTGCATCTCGTAATAGTCGCCAAACCCCAGCGATTGAGCAATCCGGTTACGGAGTTTCACCAATTCAATAAGTTCCGCCGCCACTTCACGCCCAACTTGCTTGCTTGCCTTCCATGTCTCTTCAAGTTCCATCGAATTCGTGGAATATCGCAAAATGGAATCAACCTCATTGTCGCTTAAATTCCGCTCCCCAACCCTGGTACGATATGTGTAAAACTTCTGTCCGATCGCCGTTTGCCGCCTGACCAATTCCTCAATGGTCTTCATATCAATTTGGCTACTAAGGAATGAACGATAAAGGATATCCAACTGCCGCTTGAGCAATGGATCCGTAATCTGCCCTGATTCACGAAACAACTTTAGCCTCGCAAACGCCGTCGTATCAGAATAGATTTTTTCCAATTCTATTTGCGCCTGTGCTGACTTTTCATAGTCGGCGTCCTTGCCCGATATTGATGCCTCAAAACCGAATAGAGCGCTCTCTTTACTCAGCGGGATTACTTTCGCCTCATAGTTCTTAAGAAACGACACAAATTCCTGTTCGCTTGCCCCGACGCCTATCTCTTGCGCGAAAGCCAAAGAACCAAATATCAATTCCAAAATAATCACAATTACGGCTTTTTTCATAATATCCTCCTCCTCATTGTGTTTAAATGAGATTTGCCATATTTATCTTTTGTAGCCGGCCCGCCGCGGGTCGGCTACTATATTGCGAAGTGTTGGCTACAATCATCAAGCCACACCTTACACAATTAAAACGGCAAATCATCATCCTCAGCGCTGATATCCGCCGCCGGCGGCTCAGGGTAGTCACCCGGGGGAAGTTCTTTCTCCGTAGCCGCCCCACCGGCCCCAGCGCCCTTTGCGCCTAGGAACTGGACTCTCTGAGCAACTATTTCGGTAGTGTATCTCTTATTGCCGTCTTTATCCTCCCAGCTTCGCGTCTGGATTCGCCCTTCTATATAAACCTGACGCCCCTTGCTTAGATATTCCTTGGCCATTTCCGCCTGACGCCCCCAAACGACAATATTATGCCATTCGGTCTTGTCCTGCATTACCCCATCCTTATCGCGCCATTTTTCCGATGTCGCCAGCGAGAATGATGCCACCGCTTGGCCACCAGGTGTATATCTCAGCTCGGGGTCTTTCCCAAGATTTCCGATTAAAATAGCTTTGTTTATGCCCGCCATAAAAAAACCTTTCCGTTATGAGCCATAAGCTCCATTATTTATTAGATTATTTGCTAAATATACTATTACAATTACCCTCCGGTCAAGCCCCTTTAGCAATTGGGAAATTTTCTTAATCTTTTTGCTTGTATGAGGTTCTCCTTATTGTTATTTTTTGATGCTTTTTTTGAGGATCAAATGGAAACAAAAGAATTTAAAACCGAAGAAATCGCTCACATCCTTGAGAGGTTTGTATCAGATAAACTAAAAGAATCCGGACTCAGAGGATTTGTTATTGGCCTTTCGGGCGGAATTGATTCCTCTTTATCGGCCACCATTGCCGCCAAAGCTGTCGGCGCTGATAGAGTTTTTGGCTTGATCATGCCATATACGCGTTCCTCCAAAACATCCGAAAAGGATGCCTTGGAATTCACCGCCCAGTTTGGCATCCGTATCGAAAAGATTGATATTAGCCCGATGATTGACGCCTATTTCCCAGATTTGGGCGTTATCGACCCTGTCCGCGCCGGTAACAAAATGGCTCGTGAACGAATGTCAATTTTATTCGATAAGGCTTTCGAACGCAAAGCATTAGCGCTGGGAACTTCTAATCGTACCGAAATTTGTCTTGGCTATGGAACATGGCATGGCGATGTTGCTTGTTCCATTAATCCCATTGGGATGCTTTATAAAACTGAGGTCCAACTATTGGCAAAATATTATACCATCCCAAAATCCATAATCGACAAGCCCCCCACTGCCGACCTCTGGCCCGGTCAAACCGACGAAGGCGAGCTTGGTCTTGAATACGAAAAAGTTGATAGACTTCTCAAAATGATGATTGAACAAAATATCACGGATCGCAAGAAATTAAATGCCGCCGGTTTTGATGACAGATTTATCAATCGAACGGTTTCCTTGCTGAATGGCTCCTATTTCAAACGACATCTTCCGGAGATCGCCAATATTGGTCTCAAATCGATTCCAGATAAAATCTTGATTGTATGATTTCCATGTCTAAAGAAGATTCATTACTTGGCAAACTATTCTTGGTCCCAACACCTATTGGCAATCTTGGCGATATAACTCAGCGGGCAATTGATACTCTAAAAGATTCAGAGTTGATTGCCTGCGAGGATACCCGCATGACCGGAAAACTTCTTTCGCATTTTGGAATAAAAAAGAGATTGATTAGCTACCATGATTTCAATGAACAGGCGCGGGTACCGACCCTTCTCAACATCCTTAAAGGCGGCGGGAATATTTCTATTGTCACCGATGCCGGTTCTCCGGGAATTTCCGATCCCGCTTACAGAATAATTAGAGCGGCAATCGACAATGGTATCATCGTCTCGCCTCTACCCGGCGCCAATTCGATAATTCCGGCTCTTACCGGTTCCGGACTGCCGCTCGACAGATTTTTCTTTGAGGGTTTTTTACCCAATAAGTCCGGCGCCAGAAAAAACCGTCTGGCCAATCTGAAAGAATTGGAACATACTCTTATTTTCTTTGAATCTCCCTTTCGAATTGAAAAGACCCTGTCCGATATGCTGGAAGTTTTGGGCAATCGGCCAGCCTGCGTTGCCCGTGAGATATCGAAGATTTATGAAGAATTTATACGGGGAGATTTATCGGCCATCATTGACAAGATTAAATCAAAACCCATCAAAGGCGAGATGGTTATAGTAGTTTCCGGTGTCAGCGCAAAACAGCGCCGTCTTAAATATCAAGTGGATAATGTCACATCGGATTTCGACAATGACTAAGGCCCCTTTTTCAAAAATTTATCTATTTGATTATGTAATCTTCGGGTATTTGGTCTTGATCGATATTCTAATATTGCTATTTGGCCGCCCGTTTGAGTTGTATTACGACGAACTTTTGATAAACTTCAGTTTTATTGTATTTATCTCTCTGATAGTTATTTTTTTAAAAAATACAAAAAACAGGATGACTGCCTTTTTTAGGTTTCTTTATCCGGCCATGCTTTTTACCTTTCTCTATGAACAAACCGGCGGCCTAATGAAACTCTTTTTCTCCTCCTTTTTTGACAATCAATTGACTGCCTTTGAGATTAGCATTTTTGGAATCGAACCGACTCTCTGGCTGGATAGAAATCTAATCAGTACATGGTTGACCGAGATCTTGAGTTTCTCCTACTTTTCCTATTATTTTATGCTTCCCGCTATTCTTCTCCACTTATTTTTTAAAAAGAAATATTTCGCGGTCAGACAGCTATTGATTGCAATCTGCCTTGCTTTTTTTGTTTCGTATCTAATATTTTTTCTATACCCCATTGAGGGACCAAGATATCATTATGCCGGGCAATATATAAATGAAATCAGCGGACCCATATTCCGGCCAATGGTTGAATATGTGATCCGGAAAGGCGCTGTACATGGAGGGTGTATGCCGTCATCCCATGTGGCAGTGGCGCTTGTAATAATGGCTTTTGCCCTAAAATATCTCCATCCCCTTGGTCTGATATTGATACCTATTAATCTTGGCCTTGCCATCGCCACCGTTTATGGACGATTCCATTATATCTCCGATGTTTTTGCGGGTACTGCAATTGCGATAACGATTATAATTTTGGTCATGAAATATTATCCTCATTTTGATAACGACCATGACCAAATCACCTCAAAAAAGAAAGAGACCATGAGTTTTGTATCCTGAATTCTTTCATATTGGACCATTTGCCATTCGCGCCTATGGCGTAATGCTAACTATATCCTTCATGTTGGGCGTTTATTATATCTATCGAATGTCGTCAAAATACAAAATCGATTTCAATCCTCTGCTTACCATTGCCTATATTATGATTTTCGGCGGAGTCGCCGGCGCCAGATTATTTTATGTTATATTTCATCTGGGAGAATTTAAGGATAATTGGACATCATCGTTCAATCCATTTCAATCCGGCCAATTCGGCATTCAGGGCTTGAATATGTATGGCGGAATCGTCGCCGCGGTGATATTATCATATTTATATATTAGAAAGAAAAATCTTCCCTTGTGGAAAATATTCGACATTTTTGCACCCACCATTGGTATCGGATTGATGTTCACTCGAGTCGGATGTTTCCTTAATGGCTGTTGTTTCGGTATTCCCACCGAACTTCCCTGGGGTATATCATTCCCTGAGGGATCAATTCCGCATTATGTTTTTGGCACCGCGCATATACATCCGGCTCAAATCTATAGCTCTCTTTACGGGTTGCTTTTGTTTGTCGTTCTTCATTGGAGATTGAAGCACAAAATATTCGATGCCCAAGTGGTAGCTTTGCTTTTCATGATTGAGTCCGTATTCAGATATTTGATTGAAAATGTCCGATACTATGAATCCGAAATGAAATTTTCTCTTATGGGCATGGAATCAACATACAACCAGCTGATATCCCTGGCATTATTTATTACCGGTTTAACCATCTATATCATCCAGTACAGAAAACATCGGCGACAATCGCACCCGACCGCTTCTTTATGAAACCCGAACGAGTTGGAGATTTATCTGCCTTGGCCTGCGCCGTGGCTTGTGGTCTTGGGAATATCCCCGCCAAAAGCGCCTTGGATAAATTACCGGTAGAAATTTTTAATTTCTGCCTATTCATTTTTGCCTTTGCTTTTTCAGCCATCCCCATATTCAGCAAAGAAAAACGCAAAGAAATTCTAAGCATTAGTCCTAAAATGCTTGCCTTGATTTTCGCTCTCTCCATCGCCTTTTCCCTCGCCCTATCATTCAGCATGGCCGCGCTGAAAATGCTTGAGCCGGCCACCGTTTCTTTTCTGTCGCGTTTCGAAGTCGTCCTGACCGTTATCCTTGCCTATATTGTCCTGAAAGAAAAACTGACCATTGCAGAAATTCTCGGCGGCGTTGTCGCTCTGGGAGGTCTATTCATACTAAAATATAAAACCAATATTGTCATTTCTCATGGGGCAACCTTGATGGCGCTTTCCGCCCTTTTCTTTGCTTCATCCGAAATTATTATTAAAAAACATATTACCCAAATCAGCACTGCAGGATTTCTATTTTTCCGTAATCTATTCCTCATTCCTATTTTATATTTGTTTATAGTAATAAGAAACCAGACTCTCTTCCTTCCCGATAGCAAAACGCTATTATTAACCGCCTTGGCCGCATTATTACTCCCCGTAATCGGACGGGCAACATATCAAATGGCCTTAAAAAGAATCGATATATCGCGGGCGGCATTGATTTCTCAATCCACACCCATCTTCGCCGCAATTTTTGCCTTTATTATACTCCATTCATTGCCCACTCCGATCGAATGGCTTGGCGGAGCATTGATTATTGGAGGCGTAGTTATTGTTCAAATATCGGAAAGTCGTCTTAAGAAAATGTTGAAAGGCTGATTTTGACATGCACGGAATATATCCCATATTGTTAGAGAGTGGATACTTATGGAGCAGTGTCACGGCATTGCCGTATAGATGCTTGATTTATATGGTCATAACACCAGAAAGGACACGGCGACGCCGTGTCACTATGGCTGGATCCAACAACAAAGGAATTTTTCATAACTCCCATAGGGTTTTGATATAAAATGTATGGGATGCAACAGGACAATGATGGAAACATCGTTCCCCTATCCTCAATGCACCTCTAACATCCGCTCCAGCGCAAGCAATGCATACTTTTTCGTCTCTTCCGGCACCGTAATCGGCCTTAAATCTTCAAAATGTTCCATACAATAGGCCAGATCATTGACCGTGGTACGATACATATTGGCGCACACCGGACAGATCTGCCCTGATAGTTCAAATATTCTCATCTCCGGATGTCTCAAGGCCAATCTATTGATTAAATTGATTTCCGTCCCGATGGCGATAACCGATCCCGCCGGCTGTGATTCCACATATTTGACAATAAAACTGGTTGACCCCACTGCATCGGCTTTGGAAACTACTTCATGCGGACATTCAGGATGTACTACTATTTTCGCTGAGGGATATTTATCGCGAATTTCCAAGATATGCTCTTCCTTGAAATTTGTATGCACATGGCAATATCCTTTCCAAAGAATCACCTTTGCCTTTTTAATTTGCTCTTCAGTCAGACCTCCCATTTCTTTGGAAAAATCCCAAAGCGCCATATCCTCAGGCTTCAATCCATATTTTATGCCGGTATTATACCCCAAATGCCTGTCCGGAAAGAAAAATAGCTTTTCCCTATTTCCAAATCCATATTTATAGGCGGCATCGGCATTGGATGAAGTGCAAATCAGACCGCCATGTTTGCCTGTGAAAGCCTTTAATCCTGCTGCGGAATTCATATAGGATATAGGCATAATTTTATTCTCGCCGCCAAAATTTTCCAAAACCGCCCAGGCCTCAAAAACATCATCCATTTCCGCCATGTCGGCCATAGGACATCCGGCTAAAGGGTTGGGCAAATATACTTTCTGATAATCTTGGGATAAAATATCCGCCGCCTCTGCCATGAAATGGACACCGCAGAAAAAAATAAATTCCACATCGCCCCGTGATGCCGCAATTTTAGATAATCCGTAGGAATCCCCTACCGCATCACCGACATCAACGATCTCAACTCTCTGATAATGATGTGTCAAAATAATGGCGCGTTTCCCCAACCCTGCTTTGGCCGCCAATATTCTATCGCTAAGTTCGGCTGTTCCTGCTTCTCTATATTCTTTAGGCAAGGCAAAATACATCTATTATTCATCCTCAAACTTTCCAAGATAAATACGCATGGAATTCAATTCTCAACAATATTAGACTATATTAGTCCATAATATTACAGTAATACAAAGACCCGAATGTTATTTCCTCTTTGGGAGGAGTAAACTCAAAAAATGCAACTCATTGCGCATACTAATATCTATATTTGTGCCTTATTTATCGTCTCAATCGCCCGAAATACCTTCTCATTATCCGGAATATTCTTAAGACCGACATTTTCTATATATCTGATAACACCGCTCTTGTCGATGATAAAAATCACTCTCTCACAATATCCCGAATCCGTCAATACGCCATACTTGCCACATATCTCCCCATGCGGCCAATAATCCGACAATAGCGGAAAGGTTATCCCGCCAAGAGTTTTCTGCCATGCCTGATGACAGGGAATGGAATCTACCGAAATACCCAGTACCTGGGTATTGAGGCTTTCGAGTCGGGCTATATCCCGCTCATAAGCCGGAATCTGATTGGTTCAGACCGGTGTCCAATCCATTGGATAGAAAGCGAGAAGAATATTTTTCTTATCAAGATAATCTGTCAGACGAACCTTCCCTCCAATATGCGAAGGTAAAGCAAACTCAGGCGCCTTGTCGCCTATTTTCAGATTCTTCTTTGCAAATCCAAACACAGAAATAACTCCTGCTATTTTTTCAATGGTGAAAATTTATCCGACGGCGCTCCGCAGACAGGACAATTCTCCGGAGGGGACTCATCGGTATGTACATACCCGCATACTGCGCAAACCCATTCCATACTTATGCTCCCGTTTAATCTTCCATGTGTGAAC
>JAGVEJ010000111.1 GCA_020058225.1 Candidatus Zixiibacteriota bacterium
CCATTTTCCCTTTCAAATCTTCATGGTCATACGGCTTGACAAAAATGCCGTCATTATTATCAATTATATAATCAACCGTACCTGGAGTCCGTGTTACTACTACGGCTTTTCCCATGGACATTGCCTGCAAAAGTGTCATCTGGCCATAAGCATAATTATAATATGGTAGTGGCAGAACCATAAATTGAGAACGGGAGACAGCATCTTTGTATTGGCTAACAGGCAACCTGGGACAAAGCTCTATTCCTTCCTGTGTCCCCTCTGCTTCTTTAATGCGCCTCGCTCCTACTATCTTCAACTTTGTTTTACCTTGGCTTATTTTATTCCAAGCCTCAATTAATGTTTCATAATCTCTTTTAGCATAGCCGACAGAGACTATATAATCATCATGTATATCATTTGCGGGTTTAAATAATTCAGGATCCACTCCAAAAGGAATAAAAGCTTTCTTTACATCAGGCAAGTATTTTTTATAGTACTGCTCCTGCATACTTGCATGATAAACAATACCCGCAAGTGATTTGGCAGAAAACCTAATAGGAATCAATTCAAGCCAATTGTTACGCCCGCCATTAAAACATCCAACATCAATGATTATATGCGGCGGGAAACTCATTCCAAAAATTCTCCTTAAAAAGGCAAGAAAAATGCCACTCTGCGCGCCGTGGGAAATTATCAGGTCATATCGGCGCATTTTGATGAATGCTTTTAGAGCCTGAAAAGTATAAAATCTTAAAAGGTTTTGTTCAATATATATTAGAATTGGCATTCGAGAATAATCGATTATGTCAATATTGTTATTTTCCGGCCAATATTTGAAAAACCAAAATTTCTGTCCATCTATATATTTATCAGCATCCTGAAATTCTTGAGAATCTTCAGCAAAATAATGGACCTTCCAATTCACAAGCATTAGGATTTTCATAATTCGGCCATGCCTTGCGCTTTATCAATACTCTTAATGAATTCCCATAATTTTCCGGTTTTTGCGGAAATATTCAAATATTTCAGAGCATAGTCCCGCATATATTGCGGGATATCGCCTTCCCTTTTTGCCATATTTTTCGCAAAGGAAATAATTTTTTCGATTTCAATCAGCGAATCATCATTGCGGAAAGAAAGATAAAACTTTTTTTGGGGATCGACATGCATAAGATCTCGATCTTCGTAAGCATTGATAAATGGAATCCCGCGAGCGACATATTCCCTTGTTCTTAATGGACAGGCTTCTTTCAATCCTTTCTTATGAAGTTCCAAAATGCTGACTGCCAGATTCATGTTTTTCATTATGGCATCAAGCGATTTTCCAAATTTAGGCCCATGAAATTGTATCAGACTATATTTATGCTTAAATATTTTGCTTCTTTCAATCGGTCCAATTACATGAAGTATGATTTTCACATCTCCTCTGTATTTGACCAATGACTTCAACAGACGCTCCAATCCTCCCCACGGAAAAGCATTACTCGAAATATAGACCATATTTAATGTTCTGCCATCAAATGGGACGAAACCAGTCATTTCGATTTTCTTTACATTTATGCCATTGGGTATTGTAATAGATGGGATTTTGCTGTTTATTCTTAATTTTTCAATGCTCCTAATTTCATCAGTGACCCCAATAAATCCGCGACACTGCTCGAGTATTTTGTGGCCATATTGTTTCTCTAAATGGAGTTTAATAAATCGAAAAAAGGCCTTAATTAGGGAAGGCCTTTCCGACAAATAACTCCTCATTTCAGAAATCGTATCAGCGTGATGTTCTGTTATTAATCTATATTTTTTGGCAAAAGAAATGCCGGACCTATCTGCAAACGAATATCTGACAATTATATAATCATAAATGGAGAGATCGAGACTTTTATCAATAAGATTGAATTTTGCGAAATTTGCCGCCCAAAATAGCCCCATAGCATTTCGGAATTTAAGTTTGATAAATTGAATATTGCCGATCCGATTATCAAGGTCCCTATTTAATACAATAAATTCCAAGTCTAATCCCAGTTTAACGGCAGATTCTGCCCGTGATTTTAAATTTTCAAACGGCCCAGCTAATGAATCATACGGCTGAATTATAATATAGGCGACCTTCATTTGGCTTATTCCTCATGGGTATTATATTTGAATCTATTTGGAAACCAAATAGAAATGGTTGGGAAGATTTAGTTCTACTAAAATGGAAGTGAAAAAAGAAAAACCACCCCTATTCCACCCCTAACATCTTGTATATTACTGGACGGGCCGCTCTGGCCATGATGGCAGAGGTGTGTAATTGATTAAAAAAATTGAAATGGTAAAAAATATTACCTACTCTTAAAATATTTCTTCAAAGCGGCAATTTCGGGAACCACCCCAATAACCTTATACCCGAGGTATGATTCCACATCCTCAATGCTCTTGAGAGAATTATCGAGCAACTCCGCCAAAAGCGCCGCTCCCGCCCCGACCATTAGTCCAAGTATTATGCCAACAATTAGAATTTTGGGACGGTCAGGTTTTACCGGCGCCATCGGTAGTTTCGCCGGTTCCACTACATGAAAACGGGTTTCGCGCAAATATGCCTGAGAAATCTGCGAACCCTCCGATTGTTCCTTAAACCTGTCATGCAAATCACGGGCGGCTTCAATTTCCCGATTGAGCTGGTCGATCTTGGCTTGATATAATGGAACTGAGCTTATCCTATCATTCAAAGCCGCCAAAGACAATTTAAGATTATTCCCTTTGGCATAAAGCATATCAAGATCTGCCCTGACATTAAAAAGTTGAGTTAAATCGTTTCGCTTGGCGCCGTCAAAATCACCAAACTGCTCTTCAACCAACTTCTTATTCTCATCTTCAATATCACCAATAAGCCTATATAATCTGGTCTTAAAATTTAATATCTCCGGATCGCTCCAACGGTATTTGGACATTAGGATAGCGACGGATTCCAGGAGATTTTCCATCTCGTTCTTTAATCTCTTGAGATTGGCGGACTCAATCAATTGTAGCCTTGTCGATGGAATCTCCGTCAGACGCGCCAGAAGACTCCGTTCTTCATTCTTGCGGTCTTCAATATCGCTATTGGTACCACTTATTTCGGCCTCAATCGCTTTTCGATTGGAATCCGAAACCACCAATTCGTTCAACTGAAACCCCATGTGTTGTCTTTCCAACTGAGTTCTTTCAGCGATTTTATCCTGCAAATCCTTGTCATATTTCTCTAATTGTTCATAGGTAAAATCCTGAGATAAGCGAACCGAACCTTGCTCTTGTTTCATTTTCTCTAACATCAGAATCTCGCCAAGATTTTGGGCCATATCTCGCGCCTTGGCCGGGTTGGGGGAAATTACCGAAATACGAATCTGCTCCCATCCGGCAAAGCCGATTTCCACTCGGTTTCTTAAATCCTCAACAATAAGATCAAATCTTACTTGTTCGGGTGCTAAATCCGAACGGGAAGACATGGCCTTCTGGACCTTTCTATCCAGAGACGGGTCTTGGTCAAGCCTAAGCTTATCCACCAACTGCTTGATAAACGGGGATGAGGTCACCTCATTTTGAATGCTTCGCAATTCCTCTGCCCTGTGGCGGTCGTCGCCAAGAACATTTCCCGCATCGCCAACCATTCTACGAAGCTGGTCGGAAAGGCGAACCGGATTCCCAAGCCAGATAATAACCGTTGACTGATATTCGGGGGTAATTATATATGACCCCACAAAGGAAATAATCGAAATTAGAATTAGAG
>JAGVEJ010000058.1 GCA_020058225.1 Candidatus Zixiibacteriota bacterium
AATGTTGCTACTTATGGTAGATTATATAATTGGTTTGCAGCGGTCGATAGCCGCAATATAGCGCCGACAGGCTGGCATGTGCCAAGTGACGCTGAATGGCAGATATTGGTTGATTATCTTGGCGGCGACGCTGTTGCAGGCGGGAAAATGAAAGAAACCCTTACAGCTCATTGGGTCTGTCCTAACACGGGCGCAACCAACGAAAGCGGTTTTTCCGGGTTGCCTGGCGGCTACCGTCAGAGCAATGGTGATTACTACGATATAGGTTACTACACCTACTTTTGGTCCTCTACGGAGTACAGTAGCAGCAGTGCCTGGTACCGACCCCTGTATTACAATCTTTCAGAAGTCTACGGCGGCTACGGCAATAAGCTTTTCGGCTTTTCGCTTCGTTGTATCAGGGATTAATTGACTATTTGTCTATTTGCCCCATGAGATAGATAAAAAGCAGATTAAATAATTATCTCACCGGGTGAAGGATATGGGGCGAAGCCCCATCGAAATTGGTTTTTTGCCGGAGGCTTACAAGCTTTTCAATAATAATACACAAGATCAATATTATAACTTCGCGGCCACCGCATTACCCACATCAAGAGTACTCGATTTTCCCCCCATATCATAGGTACGGACTTTCCCCTCTTTTATCACTGCGGCAATAGCATTCTCAAGATTAGTGGCTTTATCTTTTTCACCCAGCCATTCCATCATTAAGACAACCGTCAATAGCATGGCCATCGGATTTACCTTGTACATTCCGGAATATTTTGGTGCTGAACCATGGGTTGGCTCAAAAACTGCATAATTATCACCTATATTTCCCGATGATGCAAATCCCAAGCCGCCCACAAGCTGAGCGCAAAGGTCGGAGATAATATCACCAAACATATTTGACGTCACCAGCACAGAATAATCCAGGGGATTCTTTATCAGCCACATACACATGGCGTCAATATTGGTCTCCCATAGCTCAATCCCGCTATATTTCTTGGCCACTTCGCGCGCTGTGCGAATCATCAAACCGGAGGTTTCTCTGATTACATTCGGTTTTTCCACAACGGTTACGGACTTTTTGCCGGTCTTTTTGGCATATTCAAAAGCATCCGTTACAATATTCCTGCACCCTGTCGTGGTGTTGATTCTCAAGGATACGGCCACTTCATTGCCCGGATGAGAATCAAACTTTTTCATTTTCGGATTATGCTTCTTTATCACATCTCTCACCTCATCCGGCAATGGGAAAAACTCAACGCCGGAGTAAAGATCCTCCGTATTTTCCCTGAACACTACCAAATCAATTCCCTCTTTATAATTCAAAGGATTTCCGGGATAAGCCTTGCATGGCCGCAAATTTGTCCGGAGATTAAATTCCTGGCGAAGCCTAACTATCGGCGACGCATAAACCAACCCCTTCCCTCTAAGTTCTGGTACAAGCTCCGCTTCCGCCTCCTCTTTGGGTTTTGAGGTGATAGCCCCAAAAAGAGCACAATCGGTGCTTTTCAGAATTTTTGCAGTTCGTTCCGGTAGTGGATTTCCTTCTTTGCACCAGAATTCCCAACCGATATCGGCATGTATATATTCAGCATCAAATTTAAATTTATCAAGAACAATCTTAGCGGCTTCCATGACATCATTACCGACGCCGTCTCCCGGCATCCAAGCAATCTTATACTTGGCCATACAGTATTAATTCTCCTTACTATCCGCCACAGCGGATTTTCAATATTATAAATTAAATGTTAGACTTATCAGGTGTGAATCATTCAAACCTTCTTTATAAGGCATGAAGGCGTAATCAACCCGCAAATTTCTCTTTGAGAATCCCGCTCCCAATGAAAAATCATTAAGGTCATAACCGGTTCGATATCCGCCGCGTAAAAAAAACATATTCTGATATGAATATTCCCCTCCGGCATGCAAATGGGTTTTGTCATCTTGGATCACCAAATCCACAACCGGAAGAAATTCCTTAAATTCGTATGATAAACCCACCCTAAACATTTTGGGGATGCTGTATTTTTCTTTCCTTATTGACATTTTTGACCCAAGATTAAGAGCCGAAATTCCCAAATTTAGCTTTTCTATCGGGGTGGCCAAAATACCCAAATCGGCGGATAAGACCGAACCGCGATATGATTCAATCTTCTCGAAAATCCATCCCAAAGCAAAACCAAAAACCAAATCTTTATCAATCCTGAATGATGCCCCTGTCTTTAGCGAAATATCATGCGCATCAAACGGATAATAATCACTGCTCGGCGCAGTTCTCCCCTCAAGATTGCTTACAGCTCCATATTGAAATCCAACAGAATATGTTATCGCTTTCTTTTCAAACGATAAATAAGCGGTCTGGATTTTAATATTTTGCCAGTAACTATTATAACCGGCGGAAACCGCCAATGGCCCCTTCTTATATGCCGCCGCCGGATTATAGGCCATGGAATACGGGTCTGAGGCAACTGATGCAAATGCCCCTCCCATGCCAACCGGGCGTGCTCCGGCTTCAACCGCAAGTAATCTTAGTCCACTCAATGCTAAGGCCGAATTGGCGCAGATAATAAGCGGCATTAACATTATCAAAATGATTATTATTTTCTTCATAGCTTAAAACCTGAATTGAAAACCTATTATGTGGTCATTTCCCTCATCGACGCGATCAAATAGATATGAATAATCCACATTTAGAAGCCATTTCTTCAAATCAATATTGAATCCCACACCGGTGGCAATAGCGCCATCATTCATCCCGCTTCTTAAATACATACGATTATTTATATTATACTCACCGCCAAATCTGATAAAGGGATTTTGTTTTGTATTCTTTTCGAAATCAGCCGCCAAGAGTAATTTTCTGTCTAATAATCGACAAGAGCCGCCCAGTCCAATGACTATTGGGAATTTGTCGTCTTGTGTAGCCGCCAGTTCCTCGCTCTCGCTTGTCCAAGGATATTTCGCCGAAATATGATTAAATATTAACCCAATATTGATATCAGTGATTGGTTTATTATCCATAGCGCCATACGTAAAAAGCGAATCGACCATCATCATAAATCCTATATTAATACCGATTGAATTTGCTTTTAATGTATATAATTTTTTGTGATAATAATTCAATTTGGCGCCAATGCCCAAAAACGGCGTGAACTGCTTGGCAAACGCAATGGCAAAATCATGTTCGTTTGAAGATATTGTCGTTCCCAGTTCTTTACCGCTGTTATTTCTGGCCATAACATCGCCATAACCGGCATAAAGCCAACTTAGCGCCAAAGCGGAATTTAATTTGGTCGGAATTATTATTGTCGCAAAACCAAGCTTTCGATCCAGTTTCATTATACGATAAGAGCTGGCAAAAGTTTTCTGAGTAGTTCCTGCCAATCCGGCAGGATTATATAATTGTCCCGCCGCATCATTTGATACCCCAAAGTAGGCGCCCCCCATTCCCGCCGGTCTTGCCTGTACCGCCATTTGAAGAAAAGCGCCGGCGTACCCGCCATCTTCCGATCCAGCCGATACGCTCTGTACCAGTAAGCATAATATTAAAATTACAAACTGTTTTTTATTCATATTCAATCCTTATGGAATTATCGCCAGTTTTCCCCAATAAACATCTCCGGTTGACTGTGAAATTTTGAAATAATATATCCCGGCGGCCACCAAATCTCCCCTGCCATTTTTGCCATCCCATTTATCCGATGAATAAAAAGCATTCGGCCCGCCGATTTTCCACTCTGAGTCAATTACCCGCCTGACAAGATTCATGGCAAAGTCATACACCTCAATAGTCACATTACCGTCTTTGCTCATGGGATAATGAAAGGTGATCTGATTTGATTCAGGCACGGGATAAGGCGAAAATGGAATCGGATATGCATAAGCAGTCCTTGTAGTATCAAAGGCGCGGTATATTTCCCAACCACCGGTATCGCCAAGATCATCAAGCGCTATCATGGCGGCGCCATCTCCTGTACCAACCCATAAGGTATCGCTGATGATTTCAGCGGCATATATTTCTGTGCCTTCACCGATACTATATGGTTGAGGCGGGTTATAATTAACCAAAGTTCCGCTAATATTAAGAGTGTCCCAGGTCTCGCCCAAATCAAGAGAAAACAATAAACCATCGGATGTCGCCGCAAATACGGTCGAATCCATAAATGCAAAATTCCAGCAAATCACGCCATCCAATTTTAAATCCCAATCGGAACCGTCAAGCGGTGATGCCATCACGCCCGTATATTGGTCATCATCATTTGGTCGGCAATTAGCCCAGATATAACCGCTTCCATCTGCCAGAGTTTGAATGGCAAGCGTCGGCACAAAATTCCCCGCAATAGTCGGGTAGGCATATCTGGTAACATAATCATGACGCTTTGGGTTGGTGATGGCCTTTACAATATGCCATTTATTTGAACCCATGGGGCTGATTGCAAAACCATCTGATGATCCCATGTATATGGTATCATTTACTATCTCAATTGATTTGAGATCCAGCCCGCCGAAATTTATATTAGGATAGAGGCTATCCTGAACAGTAATTCCCCCGTATGGAAGAAATCCTTTGCCGTCAGGTGAAATTGCGAAGACATTCTTCCCAGATAGATATACAGCCGAATCCCTGAAGCCAATGTCATAGTAAGGGGTTGTATCTGAAGGAAAAATCGCCCATTCTTTGGCAACTACACTATAACGATGCACCGAATATCGGCCAATAGTATCAATCGGATAATTGATAGTCCATATTACCGTTGAATCAATTTCTTCCGCCAGAGTACCGGAAAATACCTGCGCCCTCACTTTATAACACCGCGCTCCGGTTGAATCCGTATCTGCAAAGGGATAACTGCTCAGCGAATCAATATCCCCTTCATTATCCAAATATAAACGTACCAACTGCGAGTCGCTTGCAACCCAAATCACGCCGCTGTCTTTGTCAACTGAATTCACCCGACCAATACTAAATGGAAAAATTGCAATTGTGTCGCCGGAAAGGGAATCAATTACAACACTCGCCGCCTTCACTGCTTGCCAGCTGTAACCGGTATCATCCGAACTATACAATCCGCCTTCAAGACCTGCCAAGTAAATCCTGTTATTAAAATCTACGAAATCTGCGGGATACTTGTCTTCTCCGATAAGATTATCCAATCCTGTATGATCCGTTCGGAATGTCAAACCGGTATCATCGGATATCGCCAATCCTATACCGGCGCCATTGAGCGAATCCAGAGCGCCTATAAATAATCGCCCGCCAAAATAGAAAACGGAAATAATTGCTTGTCCCGGAATACCATCCGACATAAAGGCCGAATGATATGCCTCTTTGCCGTCTTGGAAATGCAATCTCGTCAATCCGGAATCACCGGCAAGAAATACATATCCTCCGCCCGAGGCTATATCAAGCAAATGATTTGACGATGCCGCTGTATTGGCCGGTAAATATACATATCGCATCAAACCATCGGCAGAGCCGGCCCATAAGACTATTGTATCCTGATGATTCATATCTGCCGCGGCTGAAAAATAAAGATTCCGCAGGCTGAGATATCCAACTCCTGAATCAGCTAAAGCCGAATCATAAGCCGAGTAATAAATATGTTGCCAGTTATCTCCACCGCTAAAACTGCCGAATAACCCTCCGGCCCATGAAGCGCAGAAAATCAAAGTATCATAACCTGTAATATCATAAATAGTTGATTGATACCCATAAGACCCCTCAACCATCATTGTGTCCCATGTCCGGCCATCATCGTCCGTAAATGATAATCCATCGGCATAGGTAACAGAACTGCCTGACACAGAGGCCACATGATTTGTTGCCGCCCAAAGACGTCCATTTATGGAATCAGAATAGATGGCCGATATCTCCTCAGAAACCAGACCGTTCCTTTGATCATAAGTGTACCATATTGCATCATTATAATATTTAAATGTTATCCCGCCCCCTGTGGCTAACCAGACCGCTCCATTATGAGTAATAATATCAATGACCGTATTATCTGACAATCCTTCCAGCGGTTCATCATAGGAAAGCATCAAACCGGCCCAAACAGATACGGGAAATATCAAAATAGACGCAAGCAAAATGATTTTTTTCACATTTGACTCCAAAAAAATAGCCGAATACCTTCTATGGAATAACTCGGCTAATTTTTTATACTTATGAATTACCAAACCTTTTCAAAATCAATTCAATCATTAACAATATTTTCTAATTTAACCTCCGAAACAACCTAAAAATGCGCATCTATGGATTATACAACCTCTCCCTTATTTCGAAGCCTGAAATTTTGCTGTCAGGGCTGGTACCATCTCAAACAAATCCCCAACAATTCCATAAGTGGCTATATTAAATATGGGAGCATCCTTATCACGATTTATGGCAACGATAGTCTTAGATGTTTGCATCCCCACAAGATGCTGAATAGCTCCGGAAATTCCAACCGCTACATATAGTTTGGGATTAACAGTTTTACCCGTCTGTCCAATCTGCTGAGAATATGATATCCATCCGGCATCAACAATCGCCCTTGAAGCTCCCAGAGCGGCTCCGAGCGAGTCGGCAAGCCCCTGAACAAGTTGAAGATTTTCCGGACCTCTTATTCCCCGTCCGGCCGTCACAATTATGTCAGCTTCGGTGAGATTTATTGATTGACCGGATTCAACTACCATTTCCTTTACAGACGCCTTTGAGACAAAAAGCGCTGAATCAATTGATTCAGAAATTACTTCTCCACTGCCATCCCTGGATTCTTCAAAAATTTTTGGCCTAACCGTGATAATAAATGGTCTTTCTCCAGTGGCGGCCAAATCAACAATTACATTCCCGCCATAAGTAGGTCTGGTGATAGTAACATTATTGCCCTCAAGCCGAATTCCTGTAACATCGGAAGCCATTGCTCCATTGCATATTGCGGCCAATCGAGCAAATAAGGCCTTTCCATAAAAGGTCGCCGCACCAAGCACAATTTGAGGCTGATATTTGGAAATTAAGCTTGAAAGAACTTTGGCATAAATATCATCATTAAAATATCTCAGAGCCGGATTTGTTATTGCCAAGACTTTTCCGCCGCCGCGATTGGCCAGGTCCCGAGTTATTCCATCGACGTTTTCCCCTAAACATGTCGTTATGATTTCTCCGCCAATTTTTTTGGCGGCTGAAATTAACTCAAAACTTGAATTCGAAAGCTTCCCTTCTTTTTGTTCAGCGAATATTAGAACTTTTATGCTCATGTCTATCCCTTCCGAATATTCATTGTGATAAACTCATAACCTATTAATATAACATAGAATCTTTTCCAATTCAACTTTTATATTCAAATGGCCCTTCCGGATTTATGCTTATCGCAAATTCCGACAAGAGCCCTTTTATGTCCTCCAAAGTATCTATATCATTCAATCTCTGCCTTAGACTTGCTCCGCCGGGAAACCCCTTTGAATACCATGACAGATGCTTCCGCATTTTGCGAACCCCGACATATTCCCCATATTCTTCAACCGCCATTAGAGAATGTTCCATAGCCAATTTGACTTTTTCGAATATCGATAAATCTGGGATCAAATCGCCCGTGGCCAGAAAAGCTCTAATCTGCTGGAAAATATACGGATTTTTCATGGCGGCCCGGCCAATCATTATGGCATCACAGCCGGTTTCTGCTATCATTTGGGCCGCATCCGATGGGGTATTAATGTCTCCATTCCCTATGACAGGAATCCCGATTTCTTTCTTTAATATACCTATCTTGCGCCAATCAGATTTCCCCGAGAATCCCGCCGATCGGCTTCTGGGGTGCAAAGTTACTGCCGCAACACCGCATTTTTCAGCCATTTTTCCAACTTCCAAATAAGCGTCGGAATTATCCTCCCAACCGGTGCGCATTTTTATTGTGATAGGCAACTTGGAATTTTGAACAGCCGCATCCATCAACTCTGACGCCAAATTGATATTTTTAAGTATGGCCGCTCCCCCATTCTTATTGACAATCTTTTTTACCGGACATCCAAGGTTCAAATCGATTAAATCGGCGCCCAAATCAGAAACATAAGCAACCGCCCTCGCCATATATTCCGGTGATGCCCCAAATAATTGCACCCCAATAGGATGTTCGTCACCTCTAATATCAATCAATTCAAGGGTTGGTTTATGACTGCGAACAATAGCATCCGATGAAATCATTTCGGTACAACAAATATCAGCTCCATTTTTTCTTGCCAGAAGTCGAAATGGTCTATTTGTTATTCCGGCGAGAGGAGCCATAAACAGGACTCCTTCTATGTTCAAGTTTCCTATGAGCATGCCGACAATATAATAAGTCATTTTGATATGGCAAATAACTGTCTAATTTTATAATCTGAGACTGGGCAGAAAAGCGATTTTGAAAGGAGCCCTTATGCCTGAAGTCATTGTTAAATATGAGGATAAGGTCATTGAAAGAATGGTTGCTGAAAAAAAGCGAATCTCCATCGGGCGCACCGGCGATAATGACATCATCCTGGAAAACCGTGGGGTCTCCCGCAAACATGCGCAGATTGAATTCAATGATAACGCCGCCGTTGTTATCGATAATGAATCCCTAAATGGAACATTTGTAAATAATAGGCGGATTACCGAGGAAATCTTGCACGACAACGATGTTATAACCATTGGAAAATATAGCTTAACCTATCATTCCGATGCCTCTCGACAAGAATCTCAAACTAATCTTGATGGAACTATGGTCCTGAAAACAAAAAAACAGAAAGGGCTTCTCGAGCAGGATAAACTTGATAAAGAAATTATTGTCAGAATGGGTGGTTCGGTTCTCCTTGGAGAAGAAAATTCCGATTTTTCCGAATATCGTATTGAGCATAACGTGACTACTATCGGAAAGGCGAAATTCGTGCATGTTCATGCTCGGGGATTTCTTCTTTCAGGCATACAGGCCAAAATTGTTAAAGAGACAGACCAATTCTTTCTTGTCAATCTGGGAAGAAAAAATAAAACAAAAGTGAATGGCGAGACAGTTGCAAGGCAGGGACTTAAAAACGGAGATATCATACAGGTGGGAAAATCAATCTTCCGCTATTTGGAGGGACATCAATAGGATGAAAATATCCCTAATTTCCGACGTGCATGGAAATCTTGAAGCTTTGGAAATGGTTCTCCGGGATATTGAAAAGCAAGGGGCGGAAAAAATTCATTTTCTCGGTGATGCTGTTGGATACGGATGCAACCCCAACGAATGTGTCAAGCTAATATCCAACCATTGCGACATTAAGCTTCTTGGAAATCATGATTATGCCGCGCTCGGGTTGGAAGCGGTAGAAAACTTCAATAAGTTGGCACAGGCCTCAATTCAATGGACTCAGGATATACTAAATCAAAAAAGTATAGAAATTCTGTCTGATTTTGAAATGGATACGGATTTTCTTGATTATCATCTAGTACATGCATCCCCAGGCATGCCTGAATCGTGGCATTATATTTTAAATCAGAATCAAGCCCTCGAGGAATTTGAAAAATTTACGCAATCGGCTTGCTTTATCGGACATTCACATCTGCCGGCTATTTTTATCAAGAATGGAGATGGTGATGTATCCAAACATACCAAGGTTTCCTTTGAAAAATATGCCGATAAAAAATATATAATTAATGTCGGTTCCATCGGTCAGCCGCGCGATGGCGATCCGAGAGCCTGTTATCTGATACTTGATACCGATTCCAATGTGATGCAATATAAGCGAGTCGAGTATGATATCACAAGAACTCAGACCAAAATGAAAAAGGCAAAACTGCCGGATTTTCTTATAGAAAGATTATCAGTGGGCTTATAGGGGTTAAGCATGTCCAAGAAATATTCTTCATACATACTTTGTTTGTTGATTGCCATTTTTGTTGTAGCTCTTTACACCAGCGATTTCGGACCACTGACCCGCCTTGAATGGAAAATTCAAGACCTGCTCTACTCTTTTAGAGGAAAGGGCAATTTCTCCTCTGATATTGTCCTCCTGAATATCGATGACCAGACTCTTAAGCAGTATGGTCAATGGCCTTGGCGTCGGGATGAAATTGCCGATCTTGTCGCCGCGGTCGGTTCGGGACAACCCAAAACAATTTTTCTGAATATCTTTTTCGATCCCGATGTAACCCAGGACACTCTGGGATTAACAAAAATACTTGCCGGTCAAATGTCTTGGACTAAAAATGTCATTCTTCTCTATGAAATTATCCACGCCGATTTTCGTCAGAATAAAATATCAAATCCCAAATATCTTTTTGCCTCATCAATTCAGGTAAATAATGATCTCGGAATTCTCGATGAAAGATATACCTTGCTGGCGCAAAAAGTTTTTCTGCCGCCTGAAGAACTCAGCCAATATTCCGCGGGACTCGGTTTCAAATACACAATCTATGATAGCGATAGAAAAATCCGATGGGAACCTCTGGTAATGCACTTTGATGGATACTACTACCCATCTGCCGGCCTTATGGCCGCAACCCATTACCTCGGAATTCCTCCATCGTCTATTAATGTTCATGGCGGCGAATATATCATGGCTGGGAACAGAAAAATACCGACTGATAAAGAAGCCAAATTATTTATCAATTACAATAAACCCGGACAATCGTTTTCCCAAATTTCCGCCGCAGATTTATTGGCCGAAAAAGTGGATTTCAATATTTTGAAAAATAAATTGGTGATAATTTCCGTAACTGCCGACATGGTCACAAATTATTTCGCCACTCCGGTATCGCCAAACCTTTTAGCCGCTGAACAGACTGCCAATACAATAGAAAACATAATTCATGCCAACTTCATCAATCGGCTTGATTCATCGCCCGGTATTGATATTCTGATTCTATTTCTTATAGGCGGCATTTTTGCCTTCATTTTGCCCAGGGTATCGTTGCTCTATAGAATGGTTATAATTGTTATTTCATTGTTCGTACTTGCCAATGCCAACTTTATTTTATTTAATTCCATCAAACTATTGACCCGTCCGCTCTTTATAAGCCTCGAGTTAATTCTACTCGCCCTCGCCGGCCCATTTCTTGATGAGGACTTTTTGTCTCGATTCGGTAAAGCCGAGGCCACCTACCCGATTAAGAAAAAACCGGCTAAAATTCCTGCGGTTGTTCCTGAAATTAAACCGAACTTAAGCGGCAAAGCTAAAGATTTCAAAAAATCTGAAGGCGAAATACACACTGCCGCTCTTACTCAGGCGCAGAAAGAAACATCGCAGGCCTCAACAGCAATGCCCACTGAACACATGGACAAAGAAAAAGTGAAGGCTTTTGAGGAAGAAATTCTTGACGCAGAAAACACCCCGACCAAACATAAAGAAATTGAAATGTCGCGCAGGGAAATTCCTTCAGCCGCAGAATCTCCACGCTTTGGAACTACTCCTTCATTTGGCCTTGATGGACAGCTGAAAAGACTTGGACGCTATGAAATTGTAAATGAACTTGGCAAGGGAGCCATGGGAACCGTATATAAAGGGATAGATCCTGCTATTAATCGCAATGTCGCCCTGAAAACCATTAGATTGGATTTTGTAAACGACCCCGAAGAACTTGCCGAATTAAAAGAACGCCTTTTCCGCGAAGCACAAGCGGCAGGGAAGCTATCACATCCCAATATTGTGACTATCTATGATGTTGGCACAGAAGCGACTCTGCAATATATCGCTATGGAATATCTTGAGGGCCAAACGCTCGAAAATATGATTCGCCACAAAGCAAAATTCAATTTCCGCATCATTGCACAAATTATGTCCCAGATTTCCAGCGCTCTGGATTATGCCCATGCCCAGGGCATTGTCCATCGTGATATAAAACCGGCCAATATTATGGTTCTCAGCGATTATTCTATCAAAGTTATGGATTTTGGAATTGCCAGAATTGATTCATCTTCCATGACTCGCACTGGCATAGCCATGGGAACTCCCAATTATATCTCACCCGAACAACTACAGGGAAAACCGGTTGATCATCGCACCGATATTTTCAGCATGGGAATCGTAATGTATGAAATGTTGGTCGGACGTCGTCCCTTCCGCGGCGAAAATCTCACCGCGCTAATTTATGCTATTGTCAATACCGAACCGGATGCCCCTTCCTCAATTGATAGCTCTATCCCGCCCATTTTTGACAGGGTAATAGTCAAAGCGCTTAAGAAAAATACCACTGAAAGATATCAAAAAGCAGGGGAAATTTCCGCCGCTCTCGCAGATTTTATCGAGACTTTTTCTTCAAAGAAAACAACTTCAGTCTAATATTATTTTTTGCAATCAATTGGATTTCTATTCAGCCCCACACTATTTTTCTTCAGGATTTATTATGTCTTCGGCAAGGGATAGCGCCACTCCGGATAACATCACTTCTACCCCCAATTTCGTAAAATCGCTCGATATCAGTCGACGATCCAGCCCGGCATATAGCGAACATGAAGCGCCCTTCTCAACCACAAGGCCGGAAAGGATTTTTTCCCCTTCCGCCACAAAAGTGACTTCCCCCAATTCCTCGGAAATAATATAACCGGAGCAATTATGAAGCTGAAGATGCGAATTACCGGTATATACAACTACCAGCATTCCCCGAACATGACCAAGTAATGTCTCAGGGTAGATTTCCAAAACCATAACCCGCCTTTCGGTGCGGTTGGTTATTTTCAACCGAAAATGATCTTTTTCGCAGATTACTTTTTCCGACCCAATAGCGGCGGCGATTTTTTTTGCATCATCTTCTGTAAATTTAGCCATGGTGTTTATCATTGGTAGGTTTCTTATCGGAATCATTATTCTTTATTTCCGATTTTACTTCATCCTCGGTCTCTTTCAATGCCTTCTTAAATTCCCGAATCCCCTTACCAATCCCTTGGGCAATATCCGGAATCCGTTTGGCGCCAAATATAAGCAAAACAACAAGGAATATGAGAATCAGCTCCTGCCATCCCAAGCCAATCAGATATAATCTTTGCCATCCCCACTCAAACATATTTTAAGCTCCTTGGTTCACAATTAAATATACCACCACCGAAAATAAATTATAACTAATAATACGGTCAATACCGACATAAAGTTTATCTTAAACATCAAACCGAATGTAAAGGAAATTGAGTAAACATCAACATGAACCGCTTCAAATACTATTTGCACTGATTTGGAAAACAAAGTCTTAGCCGCGCCGGGTGGAAGTATTGAACCAATCATATCTCCCACAAATCCACCAACAACCGCCCCAAGAAGTAGCGCTACAATAATAAATGTTAATTCACGTGCTTTCAATTCCCACCCTTTGAGCAAAATGCTTCTTTATTGATTGAAAAATTTTCAGACCATCAGCTGAACCGAGAATAATCTCA
>JAGVEJ010000075.1 GCA_020058225.1 Candidatus Zixiibacteriota bacterium
AATCTGCTCCGAACATCTCAAAGGCGCCTGGTCCCTCAATCATGTTTATAACCAACGAATCATTAACATCGGGATCGAAAGCCCCAATAGCGAAACATATACTATCGGGGATACAAAGCGTAATTTTCTGGGAAAAGCCCTCGATGATCGGCGGCCGGTTAAGAACAATATTGATACAAATATCAGCCGTATCAGCGCCGCAGGAATCGGCGGCTTCAACCTTGAAACAATAGGCCCCGGATGTATCGGCAGAATAAGTGATGAGACCTGAAATCGGATCAATACTTCCCGTTCCATCAAGAAGACTATAGGTCAATTCGTCATTCTCATAATCGGTGGCGATTATATCATAGCCGTAATTATTATCCGGTGCACAATCATATATAGAAGTATCGCCGGTTATAATTGTGGGGGGATGATTAAAAAAGATGTAATATGTTTTGGTGGCCTGAAAAGAACGCCCGCCGCTATCTCTTACCTTATATACAACCTCATAACTTCCCTCAGTGGTGGGAGTATAGGAATAAAAGCCCGAATCCGGCGATGGACCGGGGACAGATATAAAATCGCCCGGACCTGATAGTTTGGTTATCGTCAGAATCTGTGCGACATCATAACTAGTGGCTACAATAGTGTCATAAATTGTTGAGCCAAAGCAGATATAAAAACTATCATGCGGGTTGAAATTCTCGAAGGTCGGCGGACAGGGGACGGTTGGTCCATCATCCTGCGCTTTGGATACAGGATATGCGGCAAAAATTAGAAACAAAGAAAACGCTCCGAATAGAAGCAGTTTCAATCTATTCATCTTTCCTCCAAACCAAAACAATATTCTGACTCAGATACTTACTACTGGCGGTGAAGTAACTGCAGACTGGGCCTACCCCTGTAAAATCAAAATGTTGTCGTTCCAATCGTGACCGGCACTTGCGATTCTTGCCAATCGAAAAAGCAGGTAAATTAGCTGTAAAAACCAATAGTAATATATTCCTAAGAGCTTTTATGTCAAGCCATTTTTTAACACCAAAATGACCAAGAAGCCGTTGTTTTTCAATGCCTGAGGGCTTCACCATTGTCAATAAAATAAAGACATTTCCGGTATTGTAAACTCTATTCTTTTTGACTATTTCCATATTTTGCAATAACATAAATATTAATAGCTATAATGAGCCGCCATCTCTTGCCGCAATTTCCTTGCCTTCTCGCCACAAATAATCATGGAGATATTTATTATCTTTTCCGCTTTTTCTTTAAATATTTCATAGCGTCTTATCCTAATGCCATTCAATATGATAAATAACAACTCACCACGGACGGATGCTGTTTAATATCGGCAATCTGGAAATAGATTATAGCAGGAAGGTATTTTTTTATGATGAATAGAGATTCATCTTATATGCATGCAGATGCATTGCTGAAAAGTAGAATCAGCCGTTATTTTCCTATAAATCAAGCCTATATGGAATAACATAATCATTATCCTTATAAAGCGACGATTCCGGGATGCCCCCGACTGTGTCATAAACAAAATATCCGGGGAGGTCAAAAGTTACCAATTGATATAAAATGGATGTATTCGTTGGCGCCCTCCAACCGGCTGTATAATTAACGCCGCTTGAAACTGTTCTTAAGGGCGCTATCTTGCCCCGATGATTTCTAATAAAAACTAAATCATCTTCAAGACTTTTTAATGTCAGTGAATCGCCCGGAGAAATTGTTTTTATGTCATCAAGGTTGATGTAATATCCGCTGTCATTGGGGTTTGTCGGGTTCGGCAAATATTTTGATGGCGGCGTCGCCGTTATGGTTATTCCACCTCCGGAGGTAATTTTCCGCTGACCGCCGGATATTGATATTTTATAATCACCCCCTATAAATCCCCAGTGACGCCAGCCACGATACGGATAGGAATCATTATATAATTTAACAAAATATCCATACCTTGTGACAGTATTTTCAACATAACATAAAGGAATCGTATCATTGCCATTTATCCGCATTAAATACCCATAATATCTGTCAACCACTTTGGCTAAAGCATCATATAAATCCTCGTATGGGAAAATATCAGTCGGCGCCGTTCCAATCTTAACCGTCACATATTTTTTTGAGGAATCAAATTTATAGAAACATAAATATCCGGTACTCTCATATAGAAACGATTCCGCTGAAAATAACTCCGATGTATATAGTTCCTTACAGTTCTCATCATTCAAAATATAATCTTTGATTAAATCAGAATATGACGGTTCTGTATAAGTCCCTTTATCAGAACAATATAAAATAAATAGAACAGCAATTAATGACATGAGATAAATTAGTTTCTTCATATATTATCTTCTGCTATTATCTTCTGCCTTTTTTCTTCTTTAATTCTTCCTTTAGATTTCTTATCTCATCTCTCAAAGCCGCCGCAGTCTCAAATTCCAGATTATCCGCCGCCTTTTTCATCGCTTTTAATAGAAAAGCGATTTTCCCCTCCGCATTCATATCAGCAAAATAGTCCGGTTTTTCAAATCTCTCCGGTTTGTTTGTCTTGGAATCGGCGAATCGGGTAGCCTGAAGAATCTCCTCGCGCGTCTTAAAGATGGTCTCAGGGTTAATATTATGTTCCTTATTATAGGCCAACTGCTTTAGCCGACGTCTGTCAGTCTCATCAATGGCTTTCCGCATCGAATCGGTGATCTTATCCGCATAAAAAATGACTTCGCCGTTTTTATTGCGTGCCGCACGGCCCGCAGTTTGTATTAGAGACCTCTCTGACCTTAAAAATCCTTCTTTATCGGCATCAAGTATCGCTACCAATGATACCTCGGGCAAATCAAGTCCTTCCCGAAGTAAATTTATTCCGACCAACACATCAAATTCCGCCAACCTTAGATCTCGAATAATCTCCGTTCTGTCGATAGCGTCTATTTCGCTATGTAGATAACGAACACGCACCCCCATTTTGCTTAAATAATCCGATAAATCTTCAGACATTCTTTTCGTGAGGGTCGTTACAAGGATTCGTTCTTTCAAGACAATCCGCTTCCGTATTTCATCGATTAAATCATCAACTTGATGTTTAAGCGGGCGAATTGATATTTGAGGATCGCATAATCCGGTCGGCCGAATCACCTGCTCGACTATTACCCCTCCCGATTTCTCCAACTCATAATCCGCCGGTGTTGCCGAAACAAAAATCATCTTGTTAACCAATGATTCAAACTCATCAAAAAAAAGAGGGCGGTTATCCAATGCCGAGGGCAATCTGAAACCATGTTCTACTAACACTTCCTTGCGTGACCGATCTCCGGCAAACATTCCTCTCACTTGGGGAATAGTCTGATGCGATTCATCTATCACCAAAAGATAATCTTTCGGAAAAAAATCTATCAATGTAGCCGGCCTTTCCCCTGGAAGTCTTCCCGTCAAATGCCGTGAATAATTCTCAATGCCACTGCAATATCCTATTTCCTTCATCATCTCAATATCATATTTGGTTCTTGATTCAAGACGCTGAGCCTCAAGTAATTTCCCAGTATTTCTAAATTCCGTTAATCTTTGTTCAAGCTCAGCTTCAATCTGCACAATTGCTTTCTCCATCTGTGGAGGTGTCGTCACAAAATGTTTGGCCGGATATATCGCTACTTTATTTCTTTCTGATATGATTTCTCCTGTCAACGGATCAATCTCCGCAATCCTTTCTACTTCGTCTCCAAAAAACTCCACCCGTAGGGCCGTCTCCTGATAGGCAGGAATCAACTCTATAGTGTCTCCCCTTACCCTGAAATTGCCGCGGGAAAAATCTATGTTATTCCTATTGTAATGAATATTTATCAGCGCTTTTATGGCAGAATCTCTTTCAGTCTTCTGTCCAACTTCCAAGAATAACAAAAGCTCCTTATAATCCTTTGGCGAACCCAAGCCATAGATACATGATACCGAGGCCACAATAATCACATCACTCCTTTCCAACAAGGATGCCGTAGCCCTCAATCTAAGACGATCAATATCCTGATTCATGGATGTATCTTTTTCAATAAAAGTATCAGTCGTCGGCAAATAAGCCTCGGGTTGATAATAGTCATAATAGCTTATAAAAAATTCAACTGCATTATTGGGAAAAAATGCCTTTAATTCACCATAGAGTTGGGCGGCCAAAGTTTTATTATGCGAAACAACCAAAGTCGGGCGGCCATATTTTTCGATAACATTGGCAATTGTAAATGTCTTTCCCGATCCGGTCACTCCCAATAAGGTCTGGTATTTATCGCCTCTTTTTAGTCCCGATACCAATTCTTTTATGGCATTTGGTTGATCGCCTCTCGGCTCATAAGAAGAAACCAGCCGAAACCCCGAAGATAGACCCGCCCCTTGAGGGGCTGTTGAAAAAACTGGATGTCCCGTTAGCTTAGGGGCAGATGAGGATTCGCCTGCGGCGAACCGCCCACACATTGGGGTTTTTTCAATACTCCCTTGAATATCGAGTGGTTTTCCAGTGGCAACGGTTTCTGTTTTCTTAGACTTTTTCATTTACTTCAATATACGTCAAAATGGCGCTTTTTCAATCACATTGTAAAAGTGGGTATTGGCCAATTTTTCTGCCTGATTTTATGGAACCAATTATCCTCTTAGTCGTTTAATTCATAAATAGTTATGATAAATGTTGAAATTGACTCTTTTTGACATAAATTTTAGCTTGACAGTTTGCTTAAACTGATTAACTTAGAAAGCTTAAATATAAAGGCTATACGACCTGATTTATTGAGGAGGTTGTTGTATGTACGCTGTTTTTGAATCCGGTGGCTTGCAGTTTAATGTTGAGGTCGGCGCCATTTTAAAGGTTCCATGTTTATCTGTTAAGCCGGGAGATAAGGTTTCAATTGATAAAGTATTGCTGTTGAAAGATGGCGAAAGCTCTTTGGTTGGGAAACCATATTTAAATTCCGCTATGGTTGAAGCTGAGGTTCTTAATGAGGGCCTGGCCAATAAAGTGACCATTTATAAATTCAAAAAACGCACCAAATATCGCAGACATGTGGGTCATCGACAGAAATATTCCGAAATCAAAATCATAAAAATAGTATCACCATCGAATTGACCCGAGTTAGCTCTGATATGAATTTTATAAGGCCGGAAATGACTTCATTCCGGTCTTATATTCTTTTGGCGTTTATTTTATTATCTCTTTCTTTATCTGCATCATCCCAATCATTTAATGTGGTTGATATCAAGGTCGAAGGCAACAAAACTTCCTCCGCTAATCTTATTCTGTCATCTGCCGGAATCAGCAAGGGCGACCAGTTGACCTCAGCTACCACTCAAGAGGTAGTCCGGCGACTCTATGGGCTCGGATTTTTCAAAGACGTCACGATCGATGCCGAAGAAGTCACCGGCGGAATCAGCCTTGTTATCAGAGTGGTTGAATTGCCAAAACTGGCCGGTTTTGAATACAGCGGCAACAAGAAAATTAAAACCAAAGACCTAAACGAAAAGCTTAAGCTAACCGCAGGCTCATACCTCTCCCCCAATTTAATATTCCAGAAAAAAGCTGAGATTTTGGAATTATATAGTAACAAGGGGTACTTCATGGCCGGAGTTGAACCGGAGATGATCTATTCCGCTGATTCATCTCAGATTAATCTGATATACAAAATTAATGAAGGCTCCAAAGTAAAAGTGGAAAAAGTTATTTTGACCGGAAATGAAAAAGTCAAAGCCGATGATATAATCGGGAAAATGCGCAACCGTAAACGCGGCTTTCTTAAATCATCCGATTTTGATATCGAAAAATTCCCCGAGGACAAAGACAAAATTATTGAATCCCTCCATAAAAAGGGACATATTGACGCCTATCTAAAATCTGATTCATTTACCGTGGATACTTCCAGAAATAGAATGACCATTTATCTTGATATTTATGAGGGTCCCCGCTACTATTTCGGCAAGACCGAATGGAAGGGGAATGAAATTTACAAGAGCGAGACTCTTGCCAAGGTTATCAAATATAAAGAGGGCCAAGTTTTCGATCTTGAAAAATTCGAAGAGTCAACTTATGAAATTTATTTCCTCTACCAGGAAAAAGGGCATTTGCATATCAGGGTAACCGATGACCGTAAAACCCGCGATTCTTTGATTGATGTTACCTTTGATATTGTCGAGGGCCTTCCTTCCAAAGTCAATCTGGTCAAAATCACCGGAAATACAAAGACAAAAGAAAAAGTTATCCGTCGCGAGATATCCATTAAACCCGGGCAGGTTTTCAACCGCTCCCTTCTTATTCGTTCTGTTCGGGATATAATGCAGTTAAACTATTTTGGCAATGTCACTCCTGATTTGGCCAATCTTCCCTCCGGAGATGTTGATATTCTGGTAAAAGTCGAGGAAAAACCTACCGGCCAAATTTCGGCCGGCGCCGGATACTCGGGACAGGATAAATTTGTGGGAACCTTTGGAATCGGTATTCCCAATTTTAGAGGGATGGGGCAAAATCTCAACTTTAGTGTTGACATTGGTAGCACGCGAAACTCTTATTCCCTTTCATTCACTGAGCCTTGGATGTTCTCTACGCCGACTTCAATGGGCGCCGATATTTACTTCACCAACCGTCGCTGGTATGATGATTACACCGAGGGGCGTCGCGGCGGCTCATTAAGGTTGGGGCGAAGATTAAAATGGCCGGATAATTACTTTAAAATGTATGGCAGATATCGATTCGAAGGCGACCGCTTTTATGAGTTCAGCGATTATTATGAGCAAACACATTCTGAATTGCTGGGAAAACAACGCGACTATTATTCAAAATGGACTAATAATGAAAATAAGTTAGATACGGTCGTGACATATATTTATGGTGATCCCATGGAGGGAACGCTTCTCTCATATAAGGAAAAATGGAACAACTCTTCAAGTATTCAACTTGCCATTGAACGGGATAGCCGTAACCTCCCTGAATTTGCCACTTCAGGCTCTTCCTTATCATATTCAGTTGATTTCACGGGCAATTGGCTGGGAGGTTATTGGGAATATCAGAAGCATAATATTGAAGTTGCCAAGTTTATTCCATTATTCTGGAAAGTAGCCTTGGCAGGAAAATTAAATTTTGCATTTATTAACGCACCGGCGGGTGACAACAAGATTTTGGAATTTGACCGTTTCTCCCCCGGCGGCACCAGCTATGAAGGTATAGTCAGAGGCTATGATGATGGATCATTGACTCCGGATACGCTTGCTCAATCAAATGAAATTATCACAATTTATAATAATTATTACACTCAAATAGATACTTTTCCTGCTCATTTGGATTCAGCAAGAACATTAGATACGACATATAGCAGTAATAATTATGCCACTGTTCGAGGCAAATATATGCTGGTGGGTAACCTCGAACTGCAGATTCCAATTATCGAAAACCAATTCTATTCCTTATTGTTTTTCGATGTTGGAAATTCCTGGCTTAACAGAAAAAGTATTAAACTCAACGACCTGTATAAAGGCGTCGGTTTTGGTTTTCGCTTGATTGTGCCCGGCATTGGAACCATAGGTTTTGATTTCGGCTATCCTTTGGATGATCGACTGGGACAGAAAAAATCTCTGCATCCCCATTTCCAGATTGGGACCACCTTTAGATAGCAATTTTATTAAAAGGAGATAGATATCATGAAAAGGAAAGACATTTATTGGACAATTATGCTGGCTGTAATTGCTTTGGTAAGTATCAACTCATCAAGCTTTGCTCAGATAGGCAAATTCGGTTATGTTGACTCCGACAAAATTTTTGCGGAATACAAGGAATGGATAAAAGCCCAAGAGGAATTCAACACCGAATATAAAGCATGGGACGAAGAAGCCAAGACCATGCAAAAAGAGCTCGAAGATTTGGTTGCCGAGTATGAAAAACAGAAAATTGTGCTTTCAGTCGAGAAGAAAAAAGAGCGCGAGGCCGCTATCGACGCCAAGCGTCAGGCACTCGATGCATTCACCAAGGAAATCTTTGGCCCATCAGGAATAGCCGAACGCAAAAATTCTGATCTGGTGAAACCGCTTTTGGAAAAAATCAACACATCTATTGAACGGGTCGCCACCGAGGGGAATTATGATTTCATCTACAATTCCACCGGCTTGGCCTATGCAAAAAAGGATTTTGATATTACCGATAAAGTGCTAAAGGCGCTCGAAGAGCAATAAATTATTCGTTGAATAGGGACGGCATGGCGCGTGCCCTGCGAGAATAATAGGGCGAAATTCCCTCTGGGCGCATGCAGGGCGCCCTTGCATTTTGCGGTGGAATTGATTTACGGTGCAAATATGAATCGGGGCAAGCGCAAGAACCTGCCCCTACTGCTAATTTTGAATACAAAACTAAAACTACTATCGCAAATCGCCGGTGGACAATTATCCGGCAATGGTGAAGTCGAAATCTCCGCCGCCGCCCCGATTGAAACCGCCCAATCCGGCCAAATAACCTTTGTCGCCAATCCCAAATACGCCAAATTTCTCGAATCAACATCTGCTTCGGCTGTAGTACTATCACCCGAAGTCAAATTCGATCGTCTCCCTTCCATTAGACATCAAAATCCCTATCTCGCCTTCGCCATAATTCTCGACCACCTCTACCCCGAACCGGAAAGAGCGGAATTTGGCATACACGCCAGCTCCGTTGTTTCCGAATCAGCCATATTGGGTCAAAATACCTCTATTGGCGCCCTATCTTTTATTGGAAACAACTCATCAATAGGCGACAACACCAAGGTTCTTCCCAAAGCCTATATTGGCAATTGCGTTTCACTCGGCAGTAATTGCAAAATATATCCCGGTGTCCATATTCTCGATGACACCAAGATTGGCAACAATGTCATAATCCACAGCGGGACAGTTATTGGCTCGGATGGCTTCGGCTATGCCCGTCATGACAAGGGGATAAAAAAAGTTAAGCAGATCGGATGGGTTGAAATCGGCGACGATACCGAAATCGGCGCCAATTGCACTATCGACCGCGGCGCCTTAGGTCCCACAAAAATCGGCCGCTGTGTGAAAATCGACAATCTCGTCCAAATCGCCCATAATGTCGAAATCGGCGACTATTCCATAATCGTTTCGCAGGTCGGCATCTCCGGCTCGACT
Source organism: Candidatus Zixiibacteriota bacterium (assembly GCA_020058225.1). Lineage (GTDB taxonomy): Bacteria > Zixibacteria > MSB-5A5 > GN15 > PGXB01 > JAGVEJ01. Next base: position 9,109 of record JAGVEJ010000075.1, read on the forward strand.
AAACTCGGCAAGGGTGTTATTCTGGCCGGACAAGTTGGTCTAACCGGTCATATTGAACTGGGCGATGGCGTGACTGTGGGCGCGCAATCCGGCGTAAAAAACAATATCCCTGCCGGCAAGACATATTTCGGTTATCCCGCCCGCGAGATCATGGAAACCAAGCGCATTGAAGCCTGTCTTGGCCGCCTCCCTGAATTATTTAAAAGAGTCAAAAAATTAGAAGACAAGTAGGGGCAAACCGATGTATTTGCCTTTTTTATTGAATATTTCTGCCTCTGTGATAAGGGCGTACGGCGTGCGCCCGATAATCATTCTGCCAACTAAATCAAGGGCACATGCCATGCGCCCCTACGCCGGCACTCCACCAAATCAAAAAGT
>JAGVEJ010000216.1 GCA_020058225.1 Candidatus Zixiibacteriota bacterium
TACCGGAAGTTCTGTGCTATGCTTGATTACTCTTACCACTTGCGGAAATGTCGCATTTAGTGACAAACTGGACCCAATAAGAAAGGCATCAACCTCAGCCTCTTGCGCCATTTCAACTACACCAATAATATCCTTATTCGATAGGCGGTCAGGATCAATCAGCAAAAGAAAGCCGCCGCCTTTTATTATTTTAATTTCCAAAAGTCTATCAAAAACGGACAATTTTACCCCTGCCCTGAAATTTTTTTCAATTTTTCTTCCAATGACCTAAAAAACTCATCATGATTGATTGATGATGGCGCTGTCCCCTGCGCAAAATTCTCTTTCCCGCCGCCTCGACCGCCAAATTCCTTCAAAATATCACGGGATAAATTACCGATATTCAGATTTGCCGTGGAGCTTGCCGACGCCATATAGGTCACCTTGCCGCCAACATTCCCAATCGCCGCACTAACCAGCGGATAATTGGCGGATTTTCCGCTATCGATCCAGCCGGCCATCTCCTCAGAATCGGCGTTCCCAAAATTATGGAAATGCAAAGTTAGCGAGCCTATTTTAATTTCATTACCAATCGAACCTGCGCCGCCGGCATATTTTTCCGATTTCAGTCGTTTATTATCCTTCTCCAACTCAATTACTCTGCGGCTCAGTTCTTCAATAGCCATAGTAGCCTGCTCTTCCGGTCGATTAACAATAAGGGAAATCGATTCTAGCATTTCCTTCTGCTCCATAATTTTCTGCAATGCCGCCCGGCCGGTTATGCCTTCAATACGCCGTACACCAGAAGCAATCCCTGCCTCAAGAGTAACGATAAAAGGACCGATTTGGGATACAATATCAACATGCGTTCCACCACAAAGTTCTTTGGAGAAATCATTCACCGAGACAACTCTCACCTTACTTCCATATTTCTCTCCAAAAATCGCCATGGCGCCGGATTTTTTGGCCTTCTCCAAATCATCTTCAATTGTCAATACGGGACTTCCTGATAAAATCTTTTCATTTACCATCTGCTCAATTTGACGAATTTCTTTCTTGGTCATCGCCTTAAAATGCGAAAAATCGAATCTGAGCTTATCCTGGCCAACAAAAGAGCCTGATTGATGCACATGCTCTCCCAATACTTTTCTTAAGGCCGCATGAAGTAGATGCGTGGCGGTGTGATTGCGCATTATATCCCAACGACGCTCTTCATTTATGGAAAATTTCGCAGAGGTCCCCTTCAGTTGTGAAAGACTGTTATACCCCTTTTCCGTTATATCGCAAAGATGTATTAAGGCATCCTCAAATTTCAGCAATGCGGTCACTTTTGCCTTAAATAAATCACGCCGAATTGTCCCGATATCGCCGGTTTGACCGCCAGCCTCAACATAGAATGTTGATTTCTCAGGTATAATGGCTAATCTATCATTTGATTGTCCGGGAATTTGGAAAATATCAATAATCTGTGTATTTACAAAAAAATCTCCGCGGACAAACTCTGTGCGATATGCCCGGGCTTCCGGCAATTTCTGTAATACATCAATAACCGACTGCGTTTCCTTGCCGAGAGTGGCATCAAATTGCGAAGATTGCCGCGCCTTTTCCTGTTGCTCAGCCATGGCGGCGTCGAAACCGGCCATATCAAGCGCCAGCCCTTTTTCCCGCGCCATGATTGCGGTCAAATCAACCGGAAAGCCAAACGTATCATACAGCTTGAATATTTCCTCGCCTGATATAATAGCGCGGCCCGATGATTTCATCCCATGCGCAATATCATCGAATAAAGTCAGTCCATTATCCAGAGTTCGTCCGAATGATTCTTCCTCGGACAGAATGACATTCTCTATATGCTCCTGCCTTTTCTTTATCTCCGGATATGCTGACCCCATGATATTAATCAGCGTCGGCGCCAATTTATAAATAAACGGTTCATGCATATTAAGTAATCTTCCGTGTCGTGCCGCCCGGCGAAGAATTCGTCTCAGTACATAGCCCTGCTTCTCATTGGAAAGCCCCCCGCCATCGGCGATGCAAAATGTCAATGCTCGAAGATGGTCGGCTATTACGCGATGCGATATCCCTTTTTCATCGCTACTATATTTCTTATTGCATAGAACGCTGATATGCTCCAGAATAGGCACAAATAAATCCGTTTCATAATTGGAGTGAACTCCCTGCAAAATACTGGCAATTCGCTCCAGGCCGGCGCCGGTATCGACCGATGGTTTCGGCAACGGTTCGATGACGCCGTCTGGTCTGGTATTGTACTGCATAAAAACCAGATTCCAAATTTCGCAATATCTATCACAGTCACAATTGACCGTACAGGAAGATTTCCCACAGCTGTATTCCACTCCCTTGTCATAATGAATTTCACTGCTGGAGCCGTTTGGGCCAAATTCTCCCATTGCCCAATAGTTACTCTCTTTGCCAAACCGCAATATCCGCCCGTTGCTTAATTCCGGCGCTATTTTTTCCCAGAGATGAAAAGCCTCATCATCTTCTTCATAAACGGTTGCATATAACCTATCTACCGGCAACTGCAAAACCTTGGTCACCCACTCCCAGCCGAATTTGATGGCTTCTTCCTTGAAATAATCGCCAAAAGAGAAATTCCCAAGCATTTCGAAAAACGTGTGATGTCTCCCTGTTCGTCCAACATTCTCCAAATCATTATGTTTTCCGCCGGCCCGCATACATTTTTGCACGGTCACGGCCCGAGAAAATTCAGCCCGTCTTTTTCCCGTAAATATATCCTTGAATTGATTCATGCCGGCATTGATAAATAGAATAGTGGGGTCATCAAACGGTATCACCGGGGATGAAACTATTTCTTTATGATCTTTGCCTTTGAAGTAATCGACAAACGATTTTCTTATATCTTCCGCTTTAATGGTCATTCACCTCTTTTAATAGTTTCTCAAATGCTGTCTTGGCCGCTCTATACCCAATGGAACGGCGTGAAAGATAATTATACGCTTTAATACGAGCAGTTTCAAGTTCAAATTTCGACAGATACCGCCATCGGCTGCGAAGAAGCCTTTCCGCAATCGCAGTCTCATCCTCCCCACTTAAATATTCGTCAACAATTTCAGTCGCAAGCTGACGGGGTATATGTTTTGATTGAATATAAGAAATCAAATATCCTTTGCCTGCCGGTTTTCGCCTAAGAAGCGATTCCACCAAAAGACGCGTATATTGAACGTCGTCAAGCATCCCCTTTTCGGTCAAATATTTGATGGTCAGAGTAATAATCTTGGGCGGAAATCCTTTGTCCGACATCTTTATCTTAAGCTGTCCGGATGAATATATCCTCTTTGATAGCAGATTTAAGGCATAGTTTTGAGCGAGATGATGATTAGCTTCATTTATAAGCTTATTTAGCCGATCCTCCTCGATTTCCATACCTGCCTTAATATTGTATTTTTGGGCAATATCCGGTGGCAAAGAAATTTTATCTCCATTTGATAAAAACAAAATGCTTCCATTCTTCCCCTGTCTGATTCCTTCTATCAAAAAATACTCTGCCATATTAATAATTTAAATGAGAAATCTATGCCTCGAAACATAAAAAACCCAACAGTTGCCCAAATGCTTTTGTATCAATATAGTATTATGTAGGGATTTGATTTATCAAACCTTGTCAATTGCGAAGTGAAAATAATTAGTGGAGGATAATATGCCCGTTCGCAAATACTATGATATCGAAGAAAAAGTGATCAATGCCTCCGATGTTGTTGGCGTCACCAAAAAAATCCCTATCGGCAAAAATGAGGGTTGGGATGGGTACACCCTTAGGGTATTTAAAATCGCCCCGGGTGGAAATACCCCCAAACATAAACATGACTGGGAACACGTAAATTATATTATATCAGGCAAAGGGAAACTAACCATCGATGGCCGAGAGCATGAAGTCTCCCAAAAAGATTTTGCTTTTGTCCCGCCGAATGCTCTTCATCAATTTCAGAATCCCTTTGACAAAGATTTCGAATTTATCTGTATTGTGCCGAACAGAGGAGAATATTAAAATATCCCATAGGTTTCTTGAAAGTCCTGTAACTTGTTGGTTTATTTGCCATTTAAGTCTGAGGCTTACAGAATTTTTGAGAATCAGTACAATCTGCCCTCTATCTCCCATACAACATCAGATATACAACTATCCCGCTTATGGAGACAAAAATCCAGCTCGGCCAGAGCCACCTGACCACTCGCTTATGGCGTTCAATTTTGCCCCGTAGAGCAAACCATACCGCCATTAAAATAAATGGGACATTAAATCCCGCTAAAACTATATGAGGAATCAACACCGCAAAATATAAGGGGCGGGTCCAATCTTGGCGCTGATATGGCACCGACCCAACCATTTTATGATATATCAAATACGTTATCAGAAAAATGGCCGAAACCGCCAAAGCAAAGAGCATAATTTTCTTGTGAATATCCGCTCGCTTCTTCTTGATATAGACATATCCGATAATAAGCAAAATTGCACTGATGGTATTTAGAAATGCATTGATTGCGGGAAGGCCGCTGATTTCCATTATTTATGCTATTCTTTCTCTTCTGATTCCAGCGCCAGTTGCCGAATATCCGCCTTTAAAATATTAATGCTCGCATCGCTCAAACCATCATAATATCCCCGAATTTTACCCTTCTGATCAACCAACACAAATTTGGTGCTATGATTTCCCGGAAGGTCATCCGCCGCCAACATAAATCCCTTTTCCGAAAGAGTCTTTATCGAATCCATCTCTCCCCTAAGGAATACCCATCGATTATCATTAACTCCTTGTCTTAAGGCATATTCCTGCAATACCGGTAAAGAATCACATTCCGGATCAACCGATATGGAAATCAATTGCACCTTATCCGTTGTCTTATACAGATCATATAGCTCCCCCATTTTGGTTGCCATTACCGGGCATGGTCCCCGACAACTGGTGAATATGAAATCAGCGACATTCAGCTTCCCCTTCATATCACTCAATCCAAAGGGACGGCCATCCCTTTCAACAAATCGAAAATTCGGCAATTTCCCCAGAACCGGAATCTCAGCCCGGGATTCCTTTGCACGATTTATCACAAAAAGAGCAACAACAGCCAAAAGAAAAATCGAAGTAGCTGTCCAAACAACTGCCTTGAAAAATGAATTATCCTGGCTCACTTTGCCCTCCCATACTGTCTGAACGCTGAAAATAGCACAAGAATTGCTCCCACATAAAGACTGGCGACCCATAGATGGAAAATTTCCATGATATCAGGCAATCCGATAACAACCAAAACCGCACCAATAAGAACCTGAACAAGGCCAAGCGTCATCATGCCCCATATTACCTGTTTCACCATGTCGGATGCGCCTTTGCTCAACCTCAATATTCTTGAACCAACCTGAAATGTGCCAATGACTATGACAATTCCCAAAAATGTATGAATATGGCTTACCAAACCGACCTTCCCCAGCCACGATGTTTCCGGCAACAATGGGAACTCTTTCTCGATAAGCTCCAATCCCGAGCGAACCTCGGTTCCCAGAACAATTTGCACTATGGTCAGCAACCACAACAAGCCGATCCAGAATGAAGATTTATTCGGATAATCCGATTTTTTTTCCTCATCCGGATATTCATAATAATATGCTTGTTGGGTGACATATATAAGAAGGCTCACAATCAAAAATGCCACGCCCATATGTATGGAGACAATATGTGAAGCCAATTCTGATTCAACCACTTGCCCGCCTTGCCATCCTTGAAATGCCACCAGAATCGCCGCCAACAATGATGGGATTAATATTCGCATTTCTTTTCGATAATATTTGATTGCCAAAAAAGCGGTAATTAATATCAAGAAACCAAGAATGACGCCAGCCAAGCGGTTGACATATTCTATCCATGCTAATGTGATATTGAAAAGGCTCGGGTCAATATTGGGAGGTAGTTGCGAAATATTTGTCGGCGGAAACCATCGTCCAAAACATTTCGGCCAATCGGGACATCCCAATCCTGCTCCTGATACACGCACCAATCCCCCTGCGAATATCACAATATATGTTGCTATCGTAGATATAAAGGCAAATTGCCGGAATATTTTCATTCTATTCTCCTCACAATTATTTCGTCGAATCCGCCGGTAGTTTGTCATAAATCGCCGCCTTCTCTTTGAATGGCTTTGCCTGCGAAATATCTATATCCCCGCGGCGCATTGTATCAAACATCGTTAATATGATAAACAATGCCAAGAATACTATTGCAATCGTAAATATCAATAAATAAATCATGGCCAATCTCCTTTATGAAATCAGCCACAAGATACTCTCTTAACTGTCAGTTGTCACTAATGAGGAGCAGTATTATCTTATGAGAATAGATCCAAGTCCAATTTTAAATGATATTGGACTTTGTTAAATGTCGCGGAAAAGAAAAATCGAGCTTCTATGTTTATAATATATATTTTTCATTATTCATGCTGATTCTCGAAAAAACTGAAAGGGAATTCGCAAAAGAATACGATTCGTCCATAACTTCGCATATTTCATAACATATTGAATTTCATTGTATTTCGGAGTTAGATATAATTCCCACTCGTAACAAATTACGAATTCAAATTGTCGCAAATTTTCTTATTTGCTGTAAATCAAGTTCTATGTAACAGACCCCTAACAGCTTAGCAAAACAGAAGTCGGTTTTAGCTATTTGGGCATTTGTGTTGCTATTAATACCATAAGGATGACGGTCGTTTCTGTGACTCATAGACGCCCTTAAAGGCCACATCCTTTATACGGCGCCACCTTCTTTTCTCATGGCTGGGAACCCGCCTCCGAGGGGGAGGCGGGTTTCCTGTTATATAAGACGAACAAATATCAAAATTACGCGAATAATATTAATATGTTATTTTGGGGTTATGTGCTCCCGATCAATTAATTTCCAACCAATCTACCCATTATCAATATTTCGAAAAAAATCACTTCCCCCTCTTTATTTTTCCAGCGCTTTGCATAGATTAACCTGATAAGGATAACTTTTCTCATTTGTTGTGCGAATAGGAAATAATGGTTTTGGGAAATTAATATGCGTTCGTTAAATGGATTGGTTGCAGTGGTTACCGGCGCAAGCCAAGGAATCGGCGCCGAAATCGCCATGCAGTTTGCAAATGCCTGGACATCGATGGCCGATATCCGGCCATTATTAATAAATAGGTAAGGGGGGAAGCAATGCCGAAAATTCTTGATTTGAAAAAGGAGTGCAAACAGCTTTATAATCCACCTTCAAAGAAAGTTGTCATGGTGCAGGTTCCAAGTATGAATTTTTTGATGGTTGATGGCAAAGGCGATCCGAATAAGGCGGCTGTTTTTCAGGAAGCGATTGAAGCGTTATACAGTCTGTCATATACCATTAAATTCATGATAAAGAAATCTGAAGGCGGGATAGATTATGCCGTAATGCCTTTAGAGGGTTTATGGTGGACGGAAGACAAAGATGGATTTAATCTTAAAAAGAGAAGCAGTTGGAAATGGAATCTGATGATCATGCAACCGGATTTTGTAACGGGTAAAACTGTCAACAGCGCAATGAAGGAATTGAATAAAAAGAAAAATCCTCCGGCCCTGCCAAAAATCAAATATGAGAAATTTGCCGAGGGAAAATCCGCTCAGACAATACATATAGGACCATTTTCATCCGAGGGGCCGACCATTGCCGGAATTCATGAATTTATTCTGCAATCAGGAAGTAAGCCAAAAGGGCGGCACCATGAAATATATTTAAGTGATTTCCGAAGAGTAGCTCCGGAAAAAATGAAAACCGTCGTCAGGCAACCAATGGAGTAGGACGAATTCAATTATGTGTAGCAATGATTTTGTGATGCATTATGTATGCACTCTTGATGAAGCAAAGGTTCTTATTAACAAGCATGCTCGTTTCTGGGTATGCAACTGCGGATGCCGTGAAAATAAGGGAATTTGTATGAGGTCGAGGATCGACCTCTGCTTGATGTTTAGCGGGGATATTGAGCCAAGCGGCAGTGGAATGAAGGAAATTCCATACGTCTCCGTGGATAAAATACTACAGGAGGCAAAAGATAAACATCTGGTTCCGCGGCCATTTCGGAATACAAATAATCATAATCAGATTGATGGCATTTGTTTCTGCTGTGATGATTGTTGCGGATATTTCCTTAATAGTGAAGAGAAGTGTGATCCGGGAATTTTTGTAGAGCATACACGGATGGATGAATGCACGCATTGCGGGGTATGTGTGGAGGTCTGCTACTTTGGATCTCGCAAAATGTCCGGAGGTAAAATGATTGTCGATAGGAAAAAATGTTTCGGATGCGGGTTATGCGTTGATATATGTCCGGAGGAATGCATTGTTATGATTTCCCGCGATGCAATTATTGATATCAATGAATGATGGCATTATTGAAAACAGAATGTTTCAACACCTGATTATCGAAAAAGGATTTGGGAAATGCCTGGATTAATTTGCTGGAATTGCGGACGCCCGACCGGGATTGAGGGAAAAGTAATACGCAATGATTCTTGCCCTCAATGCTTGGCTGATTTGCGCGCCTGCCGGGGATGCCGACATTTTGACCCGACGGCCCGCTGGCAGTGTCGCGAATCAATTGATGGTCCTGTTCCCATAAAGGAGAAGTCCAATTTTTGTGATTTCTTTCAGGTGAGAATGGCGGTGCATTCGCATGAGAAAAAGGGGACGCCTATAGACGCCAAAGAAGATCGCAAGAAGAAGTTTAACAATTTATTTAATGATTGATATTATTTTTCATTAATGCGGGCGCATGCCGTGCGCCCCTACGATTTGTACCGTGCAGTCAATTCCATTGCAGGCAATAAAGCATCCGTCCGCAGGGGAATGTCAAAACCGCGCCACAGGCGGACAATTACAGTTTGATCTACTGGGATAGATCAATCAACGACGATGGAATAATTGGCACGCTGAATGACTTCGCCAATTTTATAAATTTGAAGGCCGTGTTTGGCGGCAGAACCGATAAGAGAATCGGCCTTATCTGATGGAATTGATATAAGAAGTCCTCCCGATGTCTGCGGGTCGAATAAAATGTCGGATTGAGCCTTATCAAGCGGTGAGGATAACTGTACTTTATCCTGCAGATATTCCCGATTGGCATTAAGACCGCCCGGGATATTTCCGGCCATTGAATATTTGATCACATTATTAATCAGCGGGAGACAGGCGAAATTTATTTTTAATGTTACGCCCGAGGCGGCCGCCATTTCATAGCTATGACCAAGCAAGCCAAATCCGGTAATATCAGTGGCGGCATGAGCGGAGTACTTAACCATCAGCTCAGAAGCGATTTGATTGAGTTGTGTCATCATGGATGTTACATTGTCAATATCCGCCTGTCCGGCGGCGCCGCGCTTTATAGCGGTCGTGATAATTCCAGTACCGAGGGGTTTGGTTAGCAGCAAAACATCGCCGATTTTGGCAGAGGAATTTTTAATTATTTTATCGATATCGATTATACCGGTTACGGCCAGACCGTATTTTAGCTCTTTGTCTTTTATTGAATGTCCACCGATTACCACGGCGCCCGATTCTTTAATTTTCTCGGCCCCGCCTAAAAGCATTTTGATTAGGATATCGGGCGGCATAGCGTCAAGCGGAAAGGCGACGATATTAAGGGCCGTGAGGGGTTTTCCTCCCATGGCATAAATATCCGATAGTGCATTGGCGGCCGCAATTTGTCCAAAGGCATACGGGTCATCCACAATCGGAGGGAAGAAGTCAACCGTCTGCACCAACGCTTGCCGATCGCTGATTTTGTAAATGCCGGCATCATCGGAGGTTTCGAACCCGACCAAAAGATTCGGGTTATAATTAACCGGCAGATTTTTAAGCACCTCGGCCAAAAACTTTGGCCCCAACTTTGAGGCTCAGCCAGCGGAGGTGACTTCGGCGGTTAATTTGATAGATATCTGTTCTTTTTCATTTTTCATTTGCAAATCAAAATATATAAAGCCTGAGAATATCGCAATAAGTCATTTTATTGAAGTGGGTATAGTATTATGTTTTTCCCTATTGGAAACGAACCCAATGATGGAGAGGTGAACTGCATGTCTTTCAACCATATACAAAAAATGGGTTCGTTTTTTTATTTTCTGTTTGATCCTTTTTTGACAAAAATAATTCATATCCCTTCATATATATGTCTTGGCTCGGGATTACCATCGAGGTTGTAGTGATTTTGGAGGAGGGTGGGTGCGGTAAAGGCGTGTCGGGTCACCGCTTAATCTCGTCGTCGGGATTAAGCTGAGAACCCAACACAACATAAATGTGTCAGGAAAGGATTCCTGACATCGCGGGAAAAAGTTTCATACAAGTGCACGGTTCGCCATGGCGAATCCACATCTGCCAATGTGTGGCAACAACTTAGGGGCAGATGTGGATTCGCCGCGGCGAACCGCCCACACTTTGGGACTTTTTCAACAAGCCGCAGGCGGGCATAGGCCGCAAGGAGTTTGAGTTTTATTTTTTTAGTTAGGGGGGGTCAAATGGGTTAGAGCAAAGGGATCATGGAAGCCATTTCCAGGTTTTTGTCTTCGGTAACGCCAATAATTATGGCATTATTATGTTTCCAGTAGATTATGCGGCATTGAGCGCAGACATGTTCGAATATTTCCTTATCGGGTAAAGAGATTTTGCTAAATCCCGGCAGGTAAGTGTCGGAAGGATTTCCCACAAATATGGAGATATGAGAATTATCTTTTACAAAATAAAGATGGGCATATTTTTTTCCAAGGATTTCATCAAATCCGGCATTTTGCAGTTTAAATCCGACAATATTTTCTCTTAATTCTATTTGAACATGAGACGACAGGTAATTTTTTACGGCCGTAAGATTTTCGATATTATCAGAGGGAATAGCGGTCGCAAAATTGTCCAAGTGGCTTTTTTCAAAAGGGTACACAAAAGAATTATGCTGATATAATTGAGAGATGGTAAGAGCGAGAGCGATAAAAACAACAAGAGCGCCGGCGGCAAGGAAGAGATACTTTTTATATCTTGTAAAGAAGCCTAATGGTTTGGTTTCATGGTCATTGATTTTGGAAAGAATACGGTTTTTCAGCTGTTCTGTTTTGCATGGAGAATTTCCCTTCTCGGTCACAAAAGCCTGGAACATTGCCTCAAATTCGTATCTTTGCATGCAATCGCGGCAATTATGAAGATGCTCTTTTACTTTTTTTGCGTCGATTTGAGAGGCTTCTTTATTTATAACTTCATAAAGTAATCGCAGAGCTTCCTGACATGTCATCTGGCGGCTTCCTTAATAAATCCGTTCTTTACGGCGTAATCCCACAAGGCTTTTTGCAGGAGTTTACGTCCCCGGTGCAATCTTGATTTAACTGTCCCGATTTGAAGCCCCGCAATCTCAGCAATTTCCTGATAGCTGAAACCTTCCAAAAAAGATAAAACAACCACCATCCGGAAATCCTCGGGCAATTCTTCAACGGCCTTTTTGACATCATCATCAAAAACCTTGGCGAAGAAATGCTGTTCGGGGTTATCGGATGGTCCAAGAGCGGAAAGCTGTCCAAACAGGAAATCATCATCAACATCCTCCAAATCGATAACCTGAGGCATTCGCGATTTGGCGCGATAGTTGTTGATGAAAATGTTGGTCATTATTTTGAACAACCAGGCGCGGCAATTGGATCCTTCCTCAAATTTGTCCCAGAAACGATAGGCCTTTAATAATGTTTCTTGTACCAAATCCTCCGCTTCCCCCTCATTGCGAGTCATGCGTAAGGCAGTACGATAAAGCGAATCGAGGTGGACTAAGGCCTCAGCCTCGAATTTCTCCTTTTTCTTATCGTTTCCCGAATTCCGGTTTTCCATTGTAGTCACTATTATGTGGCCGGATCGGACGATTGCACAATTCAATAATAAATAACATTTCCGATCCCGCCAATGTTCCTTTTATACAAAAATTGACAAATTAAAATTGCAGACTTCATGTTTTTTGGAAATCATTTTATCCTCCCAAACCAGAGTTATCTGTGGTATCATTCTCTTCTTCCGCTAAATTATGCAGGTTGACCTTCTGTTCAAATCTCCTGAGGCCATATAATATCACTACAATAAAGATTGTGGCAATGCCGCTCTCGATAAACTTGCCATATCCTATCAACATCCCGAGGGCGCCATTAACCCAAAGGGTTGCCGCGGTTGTCAGACCCATGACAGCTCCACGGGCATGGAGAATGGCCCCGGCGCCAAGGAAGCCGATTCCGGTTACTATGTTGGAGGCAATCCTGGTGGCATCGCTATTATATGTTTTGGCCATTTCAAAAGAGATAATGGTAAATATGGTTGCTCCCAGAACTACCATAATATTGGTTCTGATCCCAGCCGGTTTCCCCGACCATTCCCGCTCCATTCCGATCAGGAATCCGACAAAAATCGCCGCCAAGGCTTTAAATATAAAAAACAAGGGTGATGATTCTTGTATAAAGTTCCAAATTTCTTGCATAATTTTTTTTCAATTTCTTCCTCTTTGATGCTTTTCTGGATTTATTGGGAAATTGAATGCCCTAATAAATCATTTTTGGCATCAAAAGGGAAAGCTACACTCCTCCCTAAAAATTTACATAAGCACTATACTTTAAGCAAGGAGAAAACGATTTTGCCCTATTTATCCCCACTTATGATGATGTCCCCATAATAAAAATCGGCAGATTAGTAGAATAATTCACTGAATAATTGCGATAAAACAAAGTGGGGAATCTGTTGTATATCATAATGTTATTCGCAAATGTCGAAACTCCCGACCAAAGGTAGGGACAGACGCAGGGGTTTTGGCCTATAATGTCATGTTTTTTCCGGAAAAAATATGTGAAAAATAGTATAGAATAGAAAAAACGAAATTGCTTGAGTTAGAATGAGAATAAACCGATATAATGATTGTATGAGAAAAAGAAGTATTGGTCTATCAATTATTTTGATTTCAGTTGCCATATTACTATTTGGCTGTGATCAGAGAATTACCCGTACCACGGACAGCATTTATAAACTCTATGGAGCAGTAATAAAAAATTACGATAATGATTCGTCATTGGTATCAATAGAATTCAAGAAAAACGATACGGTGACCACCTCGGCTATACTATTGATGGGGAGCGATTCATTAAAATATTCGAATGGCTTGTATCAAGAATCGTATAATACCGCCAATGCTCTTGGCGCAGGCAATTTGAAACTTCATGTGATAGAATCAGATTTTTCGGATTCCATTAGTTTTGTAGTTCCGGCGGAATTAGCCATAACCTCGATTTCACTTCCTGAGAACCACATTAATCCCGGGGGAGTTGCGGTGCAGTTGGAAGCCTCGATATCGGCCGGTAGCAATGGGTATGCATTTGGCGTGATTAAAAAGGATTCTGCATATAAATCCAATGGATATAGCCAGTTTGTTACTGCGGCGTCAACCTCGATAACGATTCCGCTTGAGGCTTTTCGGTTATCAGGGAATCCGGATACCCCGGATACCGGCTGGTATTATGTTTATGTCTATTCATATTACGGATCGCCGACACAGATAAAAAACCTGCCAACAAAATTCCCCGATGGATTGGTTGAGAATATCTCCAAGCTCAATTTATCCGGCAGTTTTGGGACGATAATTATCAGTCGTCCCGATTCAATTCATGTGACAATCCTGCAATAATTCGCTTGGTTTTGATATCCCCATTCCGTTTATTTTCCTTTCATGAGCACAAATGAAAGAGAAAATTTAATTTCCATATTAAGAAAGCTTGGCACCGAGCAGACCAATCCCGATACGGTCGATATTGATAATCTTCCGCCGTTGGAAATAGTCCGCAAAATTAATAATGAAGACAAAAAAGTGGCGTTGGTGGTTGAACAGGCTTTACCCAAAATCGCCAAGGCGGCTGAAACAGCCGCTCAAACATTACGAAATGGGGGACGGATTATTTATATCGGCGCGGGGACCTCGGGGCGATTAGGCGTTCTTGATGCCTCCGAATGTCCTCCGACTTTTGGAACAGACCCAAAGCAGATAATCGGACTGATATCGGGCGGATATGAGACGCTTATTTTATCCAAAGAGGGAGCTGAGGATAGAGAAGATTGGGCGGTTGATGACCTTAAAAAAATTTCTCTTTCTTCTGAAGATTTCATCATAGGAATTGCGGCTTCGATTCGCACACCCTACACTTTAGCGGGAATTGAATTTGCCAAATTGATTGGTTGCAAAACGGCATTGATTGTGTGCAACGAACCAAGCATTCTTAAAATCAAACCTGATATTTTAATTTCACTGCCGGTCGGTCCGGAGGCTATCACCGGTTCCACTCGGATGAAATCCGGTACCGCGCAAAAGATGGCGTTGAATATGATTTCGACCACGGCGATGATTCTCGTCGGAAAGACCTATGGCAACCTGATGGTCGATTTGCAGGCCAACTCGGAGAAATTGGCGGCCCGCAGTCGTAAAATCCTGATGGAATTTCTTGGCATAGATTACACCGCCGCCGATAGTCTTCTCAATTCCGCCGGTGGTTCGGTGAAAACGGCGATAGTAATGCACAGGTTGGGGGTGGGCAAAGAAGAAGCGGAGCGGAAATTGGAGGCGGCTGAGGGGTTTTTGAGGCGGGTTTTATAATGTGATATTGATTTGATTTTGTTTCTTGTCGATGGCATATATCTTCAATATATTGAATATAGTCTTTTGAAAATGGCATAAATGGCAGATATCAAAACCACAGAAAATGAATTTAGAAGCCAAGTCGTCAGTTGGCTGAATGAATTTATAAAAGAAGGCTCTTATCCTTTCGAATGCGCTACGTCAGATCCATCAATAAGAACTGAATCGGGCAGACCCAAATTTCCCGATGTAGTTGTCTGGTTGAATAGAAAAGCCGAACTTGCTTTTTGCGGTTTTGAACTAAAAACACCATCCACCGCCATAGATGACGAGGAATTACTTGAAAATGCGGCAGAGAAAGCACGGGCGATCAAAGCAGATTTCTTTGTCACATGGAATATGCGCGACGCGATAATTTGGCGAACTCCTCATCCTGAAGAAAAAATCACGCACATACACAGATATAATACCTATGATTCTATTTTTCAGATATCAAACCCTGATGACCTTTGGGATAAGATCAAACAAGAGCTTCTGAAAGACAGGGCAAAGCAATTAATAAACGACCTCTCCATCCTGAAGCGTGAAGGCCACCTCCACCTCATTGATGCTGATTCAACCTTTTTCGTTAATAGACTCTATGAGGCCACAAAGAATCTTGCTCCTTTTACTTTAAACTCGCTTCGAAACAAGATTGGGCAAAGCAGAAAGTTTAATTCAGATTTGCTGGGCTGGGCGGTAAAGCAAGGCATAACCTCTTATGAAGCGGGCGATCCATTTTTTGAATTAGTTTCGAGGCAAATATTATATAGGCTATTGGGGAAGATTATTTTTTATCTTACTCTAAGACGTTTTCGTTCCGATATTCCAAAGCTTGACTTAAGCGGCATAGATCCTGCTAGCATTTCAAATAAATTGGCTGAATATTTCAAAATAGCTAGTGAAATTGATTATCAGGCAGTTTTTGAAGAAGATTTTTCCGATTCCGTTCCCATCCCATCGGAAGGGGCTCAGCCGCTTATAAATCTTATCAATGACCTGAACCGCTATAATTTCTCTTCAATGCCTCAGGATGTAATCGGGAATGTTTTTGAGAGATTAATACCCCCCGAGGAAAGGCACACCCTCGGGCAGTACTTCACCAATGAAAATCTTGTTGATTTAATCATTGCTTTATGCGTTCGCTCCAAGTCAGATACTGTATTAGACCCGACGTGCGGTACCGGGACTTTTCTTCTAAGAGCTTATGATAGGCTAAAGTATTTTGATCTGCGGGATCACAAAAAACTGCTCCCTCGCATTTGGGGCTTTGATATCGCACATTTTCCCGCTGAACTGGCCACCATAAATCTTTACAGGCAAAATATTGATGATTTTGCAAATTTCCCCCATGTCACGGTGTGCGATTTTTTTGACATAAAGCCTCAATCTATTCTTCAGTTTGTCGCCCCAAGATCTCAGCCTGGCACCGCCATGAAAATTGCCGAGGCGCTTCCGGCATTTGACGGCATAGTGGGTAATTTCCCATATATAAGGCAGGAGCTAATTGAAAAACAAATAAAAGGTACCAAGAATAAGCTGGCTAAAGCGCTTATTGAAGATTGGGGAACGGATTATTCTGATATATTGACAAATGGCGATGTTAAACTTTCTGGGCAAGCCGATATCTACGCCTACTTATTTTTCCACGCCGCTCGACTTCTCAAAGAAGGCGGCCGAATGGGTATAATCACTTCAAACTCTTGGCTTGATGTCGCCTACGGATTTGAGCTTCAAAAATTCTTTCTTAAGAAATTTAAGATAGTTGCAATTTTGGAATCACGATGCGAGCCGTGGTTTGAGACTGCCGCTGTAAATACTGTCGTAACAATTTTGGAAAGATGCGAAAACAAAAGAGAAAGAAATGCTAATTCTGTTAAGTTCGTGAAAATAAAAAAACGATTGCCCGACTTGATTCCTTGGGATATTAAGCGCCCCACTGAAAGATGGTTTGGTTTAGATAAATTAGTTTTTAAGATCGAAAATCAGAAAGAAATTCATTTAGGCGCGTCGAATATTCCGGAGCACAACATATTTGAAGATGATGATTTTCGGATTCGTTCAATCGGACAGGAATATTTGCTGAAAGAAGCAGAGAGCGCCGGCAAGACAGTCAAGTGGGGGAAATATTTACGAGCGCCTCAAATATATTTTGACGTATTGAAAACATCTCAAGATAAACTACAGCCTTTAAGTGAATGCGCGGAAATAAGATTCGGAATCAAGACCGGTATAAATAATTTTTTCCATTTGACCGAGGAGAAGATTAATCATTGGAAGATAGAGAAAAAATTTGCGATTCCTTTGGTGACTTCACCGAAAGAAATAGAGTCTCTCTTAATTGACCCTCGAAATATAGAATTTCAGGCATTTTTCTGTAATGATGATAAAAAAGAATTGCGCAAATGCGGATATTCGGGAGCATTGAATTATATAAAGTGGGGCGAAAAACAAGTGACAAAGATGGGCAAGGGACACAAGAGGGGTGGCTTATCTTTTTCGGAAGTTCCATCCGTCAGGGGACGTGAATTCTGGTATGGACTTGGAAAAAGAACTCCGGGACATTTTGTAATAAATCGGTTCATTAATGAAAGATTTTATTTCCCCATAAATAGGAAAAAGGTTTTTATAGGAGATATCGCTTTCGAGGGTAGATTTTATGCCAAAGAGGATGCTCTATTAAATTCTGCCCTTATGAATTCTTGTATCACATTTCTTGGCGTTGAATTGTTGGGTCGGCTAAACCTCGGCGAGGGATTGTTAACCTTCTATGGACCGGAAATAGCGGAATTGCCAATTCCAAATGCGCAGGGAATTTCTGAAATCTTTCGGAAAAAAATATTGGATTCCTTCGACCCGCTTTTAAAAAGACCGATAGCGTCTATCTTTGAGGAAGTCAAGATGAAGGATCGACGCGCCTTTGACAGTATTGTCCTAAAGTCTCTTGGGCTTGACTCAAAAGAATACTTAGAACCAATCTATGGTGCCCTAACAGAACTAGTGCGCGAGCGGATTGAACTGGCTAAGATGCGCAAGAAGGCTCAGAAAAATGGCGTCCAACGAGACTTGGATAAATTAAAAGAACAAATAATTGAAGAGGTTCTGCCCGACGGCCTCAAACAATTCCCCGATGAGTTTATTGATTCCATTTATCTCAAAAATGCTGAAGTGATTTCGGCTCAGGATATAGGCCTGAAATTGGGGCATTATTTTATGGGCCGACAGGAAATTTACACTGATTTAGGATTCAAGATGGAAGTTGAAAGCCTCGCCATGGCAAAATATATAATTTATGCGCAACGCAAAGATTCATATATTTATAAAATTCCAAAAGATAATAGCATAATGCTTAAATCAATCGATAAATACGAAAAATATCTGTCTGGAATAAAAAAAGATCTAATTGATGCCATATTTGGACGGACATTGGATCACAAATTGGCTCAGGCATTGGCCAATCAAATCCTTGAAGATATTGGCAAACCCCTATTGAAATAGCCATAAGTGTTGAGACTCCCGGCCAAAGGTCGGGACGGGCATAGTTTCGACCTGCAAAGCCATCAATTTGGCCGCAAGGTCACGCCTCCGATAAATCGGAGTCTAAGACCCTGCGGAACTTTTAAAACACTCCCCGCGGCGGGGAATGACATTTCATGCGCTTTATTGGCCAAGAAATATCTATTTCCTCAATATTGGGGGTTTTTCAACAAGCCGCTCTGGGTGGAGTACCAATAAACCAACGTGAATGCCTATTTGTCATCAAGTTTGCATTTCGCTTTAGAAACCCAGCGTGGGGCAGAATCGATTGTTTGCCGGAGAATGAGGTTCAACTGTGCGGCATGATGTTGGACATGGCGCATGTTGTACAGAAGCAACTCCGCAGCGCTAACATCAGGTCGTTCGAACCTACACCGTTGACGAGCTTTCTCGTCGGTTAGAGCCGAAATTGTTGCTCGGCACTTCTTGCGCCCATGCTCGAGATAGGTTTTCAGTTCATCTTTTGTATAAACCCGTTCGGGAAGTACCCCCGCCGGGTCCAACTCCTCAAGACCGAATGGCGCCGGAGGCGCAAATCCTTCCGGCGAATCGGATAAATAAAAATCAAGAAAGAAAAGAGTATGATAGGCGATATACCAGAACTCCGACGTTCGCGAGCGGTCGCCCCAAAGTTTGTCTGGACATGCGGCTATCGCATTTTCGAGCATATCAATAGCCGCCCCGAACTGTTGCCAAATAATTGTTTTCCAGTTATTATCCATGTGTCCTCATGAATCTTCTGATAGTGAGCAAACATAGTAGACTCCTTGCCGCAAAGCAATCACTTTATCTTGAGGAAAAAATGGTCAATTGGTTTATGGTTCAATTGCTTTGACAATAATAAATAATGGTGGAGGGGGGGGAATCCCCGACTCGCGATGCGGGACAATGACTTACGTGCCATTGTGACCAAATTGTGACCACATTTTTGGTGCTCCAATCTCACTCTCCCTAAGCTTCTGTCGAGTTCCAATTCCCCATCCGGTTACACAATCCAATAATCCAGTGAGGTCGTTGGAAAATAATATGGTAAGAACATGGTGGAGCGTGAATTTGTAGTGGTTTAAGCCCGTGCGAAATGCCATTGCGCTATCATAAAGATTAAGAATGTTCTTGACAATGTCTAAATTAAGACTGTATCTTATTTCAATGGAGAACCCACTTTCAATCCTCCGCGAGTGTGGCATTCAACCAACGCCGCAAAGAATAGCTGTAGTGGAGTATATCCTCAATGCCAAAGCTCATCCGTCGGCTGATCAGGTGCTGGAACGGGTACGGCAGCAATGCCCCACAATTTCTCGCGCAACAGTTTATAACACGCTGAATCTTTTGGTAGAGAAGGGGCTGTTAAAAGCGCAGGTTCTTAAGGAAGGCACAGTGGTGTTTGATTCCAATGTCAAACAGCATCATCACTTTATAGATGAAGACACGGGTAATATATACGATATTCCATGGAACGCCCTTAAAGTGACAGGCGAAAAATCCCTAAAGGACTTTCAAGTCCACGAATTCCAAGTCATTCTACGGGGCAAAAGAAAAAGAAAGTAGTTTTTTTGAGTTTGAGATAGACATGGTCTAATATTAGATATAATCGAAATACCTTTTTTGTCGGAGAAAGGATAACATTCAGATGATCACACGAAACAGGAGGATAAACGATGTCCAAGAAGAAGCAATTGACAACTGCCGCCGGGATTCCGGTTGGCGACAACCAGAACGCTATGACAGCGGGGCCGCGAGGACCGCTGCTGGTCCAAGACTGGCAGTTATTTGAGAAACACGCGCATTTTAATCGTGAGCGCATTCCTGAGCGAGTAGTGCATGCCAAAGGATCGGGCGCCTTCGGCACCCTCACCATTACCCATGACATCACGAAGTACACTAAAGCCAATATCTTCTCCTCCGTAGGCAAGAAAACCGATTGTCTCCTCCGGTTTTCTACCGTTGCGGGAGAGCGTGGTGCAGCGGACGCGGAACGCGATGTCCGGGGCTTTGCGCTGAAGTTCTACACAGAAGAAGGAAACTGGGACCTGGTGGGAAACAATACCCCGGTGTTCTTCATCAGAGACCCATACAAGTTCCCTGATTTTATCCATACCCAGAAACGGGACCCGAAAACCAACCTGAGAAGCAACACAGCGCAGTGGGATTTCTGGTCGCTCTCACCCGAGAGTTTGCATCAGGTCACCATCCTCTTTTCGGATCGGGGACTCCCTCGCAGCTATCGTCACGTGAATGGCTACGGGAGTCATACATACAATTTGATCAATGCGATGGACGAGAGATTCTGGGTCAAATTCCATTTCAAAACGGCTCAGGGAATTAACTGTATGACGGCTGAAGAGTCAGAGGCTATCATCGCCAAGGATCGGGAAAGCCATCAGAGGGACCTCCTTGAAGCTATTGAACGGCGAGATTTCCCTAAATGGAACATGAAAATTCAGGTGATGACCGAGCAACAGGCCGAGAAAACGTCCTACAACCCGTTTGATCTGACCAAAGTTTGGCCGCATGGCGAGTTCCCTTTGATCGAAGTAGGCGTACTGGAGCTGAATCGCAATCCGGAGAATTACTTCGCCGAAGTGGAGCAGGCAGCATTCTCACCCGCTAACGTAGTTCCCGGTATTAGTCATAGCCCTGACAAGATGCTCCAATTTCGCCTCTTCTCTTATGCCGATGCCCACCGCTACCGTCTGGGGGTGAATTACGAGAGTCTGCCGGTCAATCGTCCCCGGTGTGAAGTCAACACCTACCACCGAGACGGAACGATGCGTTTTGACGGCAATTATGGCGACGATATCAATTATGAACCTAACAGCATGGGCGGTCCGGCTGAAGATGTCCGGTTCAAGGAGTTGCCGCTAAAGATATCAGGCGATGCAGACCGCTACGATCATCGGAAGGGAAACGATGATTACACGCAGGCCGGCAACCTCTATCGACTGATGCCGAATGATGAACGCCAACGATTGCACAAGGCAATTGCCGGCGCTATGTCAGGCGTACCCAAAGAGATCATTGAGCGGCAGTTGACACATTTTGCCAAGGTTGACAAGGCCTACACTGAGGGTGTTAAGAAAGCGCTCGGCTGGTAATTTACCAATTTTGCCGTATTAATGAGGGCAGGAGCAGTTTTCCTGCCCTTTTTTTCGCTATTACGATGCACCTCAAGGTGCTGGTTAGGCAAGTTCTATGCGAGTAAGGTTTGGATCCGTTGTGCGGTAGTGAATTAATTCAATGGAGGTGGGGAAATCGAATCCCCGACTCGCCATGTGGCACAAGGACTTACACCGTAGCGCGACGAAATTGTGACTGTTTCTTGACGGCTCCGGATTCCTCTCACGGAGTCCTTTTCGGTTGCTTATCCTGCTTCTCCTTTTCTTTTTGTCCCTGTTTGCCCTTCTTCTGTTTCTGACTCTTGTCCTTGTCTTTTTTTCCGCCTTTGTCTCCCATTGACTGTCTCCTTTCCGTTTGA